>DTXR01000118.1 GCA_012962365.1 Chromatiaceae bacterium
CTTCCTGTTGCTTTTTCTTCTCCTCCTGTTTTTTCTTTTCCTCTTCGCGAGCTTTTTCCTGCTCGGCTTCCGCCAACTGAGCACTGACCAGAGACAGGTTATAACGTGCATCTGTATGGTTCGGGTCGCGTTTCAGTGCTTCCCGGTAGGCTTCGGCTGCCGCAGGCAGGTCATCGAGCTGGAACAGGGTATTGCCGAGGTTGTAAAGGGCTTCGGTACGAAGCGCTTTGTCCTTCACCTGGGTGAATTGTTTCGCCGCTTGCTCATACATGCCGGCCCGGTAAAGGCTGACTCCCCGGCGCCAGGGATCTTTGAACAGCTTGGCAGCCGTGTCGTAATCACCTGCCTGATAGTGCTTGAGGGCAGTCTGCTGGCGATTCATGAGCAGGTCGGCATGTGCGCTGGAAAAGCTCAGCAGCAACAGGATCAGAAAGGCTTTCATGGCGCCTCCCTGGCATATCTGTTCCTGCTTCCGAACAGATACAGGATCAGGAGAACGGCGGGGATAAGGAACAGATAAAAGCGTTCGTTCCAGATTCTCGTGGGGAGTTCTTTCATCTGCTGCTGATCCGCGTCTTCGAGGATGATATCGAGAATCTGTTGTACGTCCCGCTCATGGTAGTCAGCGATCTGGAGCAGTCCCTGGCCATGACTGGCCAGGCTATCCAGCTGCTGGGTGTTCAGGCGGGAAACGGGCGTGCGGTCACCGGCGGTATAGACGAATCGATCAGGAACCAGCCCGCCGCCTTCGGTGCCCACCGCCAGCACATGCAGGTGAATGTTTTTCCCCGCCAGCTCATCGACTCTTTCCAGCAGTTTCGGCTCATCGAAATCGCCGTCGGTGATCAGCAGAATGTGGCGCGCAAGTTGTCTGTCACTCCCAAGCAGCAGACGGGCTTTTTCCAACGCATTCCCCAGGCGGCTGCCGGGTAGTCTCACGAGTTCTGTGGACAGGCTGGGCAGCACGCGTTTGAGGGTATCCATGTCTTCGGTCACCGGGGCGACCACATGAGCAACGGTGGCGAAGGCGATGAGCCCCATGCGGATACCTGGATTGAGGCGCAGCAGATCCTGGATTTCCTGGCGTGCGCGGGCCAGTCGCGAGGGACGTACATCGCTGATGTTCATGGAGGCGGAGATATCCAACAGGATGACCAACTCGGCCGCCGGCTGGAAGGCGGAGATGCGTTCGAAATCCCACCGGGGGCCGGCCAGGGCGATGCTGAACAATGCCCAGCAGAGCATCCAGGTGGCCAGGGCACGGCTGTTTCCCTGTCTTCTGCCACGTACCTCACCCGTGAGATAGGGCAGCAGTTCCGCATCGGCATAGCGCGATTCCAGCCCCTGTTTTTTCACCGGCCGGCTGTAGCGCAGCCACAACCAGATGAGCGGCAGCAGAAGCAGGGCCAGAAGCCACCATGGTGCTGCAAAATGCAGTCCGGTTTCAGACATGTTCAGCCCTCCTCAATTTGCGCAGGCGCGCGCCGGGGAACATGCCCAGCAGCAACAACGCCAGCAAGGCCAGGCTCAGGGGCCAGCGATACAGAGGATAGGGGATATACACGGTGCGGGATTCTGCATGGGTTTTTTCCAGCTCGTTGATGCGCCGGGAGATGGTTTCCAGCGCATCTGCATCGCTGGCGCGGAAATAGGCACCACCGGTGGCTTCTGCAATGTTGCGCATCAGGCTTTCGTCAAAACCCAGGTCACTGCGGGTGGTCAACCGGCCGTCTTCGACAATCGGGACTTCTTTCTGGTGGCTGCCCACGCCGATGGAATAAATGCGTATTCCTTCTTTTGCTGCCAGCTTTGCCGCTTCCAGTGGGGGGATGGTGCCGGCGGTGTTTTCACCGTCCGCCACGAGAATCAGTACACGGGAGCCGGGAGGCCGCCCGCGCAGCTTTTTCACGCCGAGGCCGATGGCATCACCCATGGCCGTGCCGTCACCGGCGATACGCGGCACCAGGTTGTTGAGGAGTTGCTCCACGCTCTGCCTGTCCAGTGTCAGAGGGGACAGCACAAAAGCCTGGTTGCCGAAAATGATCAGTCCCACACGATCGTTCCGGCGCTGTTCCAGAAAACGCCCCATGACGCCTTTCACAACCTGCATGCGCGTGACCTGCTGACCGTTGACGCTGAAATCCAGCGCTTCCATGGAGTGGGAGGCGTCCACTGCCAGCATCAGGTCATAGCCTTCGATGCGTTCTTCAGTGTAGGGCTGAAGCCATTGGGGGCGCATCAGGGCAAAGGTAAGCCCCAGCCACAACAGCACGATGAGCAGGTTGTGAACAAGCGACCCCGTGCTTCTCTGGGGGCGGGAAGCGGCAAAGGCGGCCTGCAGTTGATTCAGTGAAGGATGCAGCAGGGTCGTACGCCGCTGGCGCTGATCCCTGCTTATTGTCTGGTTGTTTCGCGAAAGCAGCCACTGCAGTGTTGGCAGCAGCAGCAGAAAAATCATCCAGGGCCAGTGGAAGTGCATCATGACTGCAGCTTCCTGTCATATCTGGCCCAGTGCAGGGCGGCGTTGATGAGCGCGATGACCTGGTCCTGACTGACGGTCACATGACCGGGCGGGGCATAGGGGACAGTGATCAGGATGCGCGCTTTCTCCTGCCAGGAGAACTGCGCCGGATCTTGTTGTTGCAACCAGGCTAGCCAGTCCTCTCCGTTGAGCCCCGCTGCCTGCTCCCGGCCGATCCGGGTAACGGCGATGCGCCGCAGCAATTCGGAGAGTTCCCGCAGGCTTTGCTCCGGGCTGAGCTGGCGGGAGAGTTTCTTCAATGCCAGTAGCTGGTTACGGGCATCCCGGTGCCAAGTGCCTGGCGGATAGGCGCGCAGATTGCGAAAACCCCACCAAAGGAGAAACAACAGTCCCGTCACCGCCATGGCCAGCAGCCACCAACCGATGGCGGGCGGCCACCAGGAAACCTTGTCCATGTCGAGTTCATGGATGTCGCGCATGCGTGCCAGCAGATCCGGGTTCACAGCCAGGCCCTCATGCGCAGGCGTCTTTCCAGGCCGTGCATCAGGGCGCCATGCACGTCCTTGTTGGTGCTCACGGGAATGACGGCGATACCCAGGCCGTTTGCCATCTGCTGGAGCAGCTGACGGCGTTGCTCCCAGGTTTGCTGATATTGCTCCCGGCCTTTTTCGTCTGAAGTGTTGACGGTCAGCAGTTCGCCGGTCGCGTCATGAAACAGCACTTCGCCCATGTCGGGAAGTTCGTAATCGGCAGGATCATCTACGGGAACCAGTACCACGGAATGATGCTGTGCCAACTGGGAGAGCGCCCGCTTCAGGCCATCGAGAGGCCGATTGAAATCGGCGATGACGAACACCAGTCCGCCAGTGCCGATGCCTCTGCTGGCCTTGAGCAGGATGTCCGGCAATTGTTCCGGTGAAGGATTGGCCGCGATTTCAGGTTCGCTGGTGAGTGCGTGCAGTAATCGCCACAGTGCGCGACGGTCTTTTGTGGCGCGGAAATAGCTGCTTTCCTGATGGGGATCGGCAAACAACACGCCACCAACGCGGTCGTGCTGGTGATTGGCAGCCCAACCCAGCAGGGCAGCCGCACGTGCGGCCTGTATGGATTTGAAGGTGCCCCGTGTGCCGAAATTCATGTGCGAACCCTTGTCCACACAGAGCATCACGCTGCGTTCACGTTCTTCCCGGAATACCTTGAGATGAGGGTCGCCCGTACGCGCGGTGACCTTCCAGTCCATATTGCGTATATCGTCGCCTTCCTGGTACTCGCGTACTTCCTCGAAATTCAGCCCTTGCCCCCGGAATACCGAGCGATAAAGTCCGGCAAAGGAGGAATTGACCAGATGGTGAGAGGCCATGCCCAGGGCATGGGCCTGATGACGCAACTCCAGCAGGTCATCCAGAACGGGCTGCAGACTCATGGCGGTTTATGGAATGGCAACCAGCGACAGGAGGCGTTGGATAAGGTCGTCCGTGGTGATGCCCTCGGCTTCGGCTTCGAAACTGAGCAGCACCCGGTGGCGCAGTATATCGGGCGCGATCTGCTGGATATGACCGGGGGAGACGAAGGTGTCTTCATTCAGCCAGGCGCGGGCGCGGGCGCAGCGTGCCAGGGCAAGGCTGGCGCGGGGAGAAGCGCCGAAACGGCACCAGCGCGCCAGTTCTTTATCATACGCCGCCGGATCCCGTGTGGCCTGAACCAGATCAACGATATACTGGTTGAGC
>DTXR01000119.1 GCA_012962365.1 Chromatiaceae bacterium
GGCGGGCATCGGGCTTGACGGCTGCCTGCACGGTAATGGCGCGATCGGCAGCGGAAATACCCGTCGTCACGCCTTCGGCGGCTTCGATGGATACGGTAAAATTGGTAGATTCGAGCTGATCGGCCACATTCACCATCAGCGGCAGACGCAGCTGCTGGCAGTGCTCCTTGGTGAGGGTCAGACAAATCAGGCCACGACCGTATTTGGCCATGAAATTGATGGCCTCCGGCGTTACCTTGTCTGCCGCGATGACCAAATCGCCTTCGTTCTCGCGATCTTCATCATCCATGATGATGACCATCTTGCCCTGGCGCAGATCTTCGATGATTTCTTCTGTAGTATTCAGTGCCATTGGCAATCGTTATTCTGTAAATAAAAGGAAGCGGGAGATTCTAACATGAACCATGCCGGGGAAGGAGTCATCAAGTTCCATCTGGAGCACACCCAAACCCCTGCCTTGCCTGTGGAAGAAACAGCCGGGCTGCGCGCCTGGTTTCCTATTCTGCGTCAAACAGACCTGGTGGGCCAACATCCCGAGCGCTATGAAGGCTATGCCTACGGAAACATCAGCCGGCGGCATGGCGATGGATTCATTATCAGCTGTACGCAAACCAGCGGAAAAACGACGCTTCTGCCAGATGATTTTTCTCTGGTCACCACATTCGACGCCAAGGCCAACCGGTTACACTCGGAAGGCCCCTGCAGCCCGTCATCGGAAGCCATGACCCACGGTGCCGTCTATCAGGCACTACCTGCCGCTGGCGCGGTATTCCACGTTCATTCATCTCTCATTTGGCGGCAATCTAAAAGCCTCGGATTGCCAGAAACAGACCCTGATGTCGAATACGGCACACCTGAAATGGCCGAATGTGTGGCGGAACTACTGGAAACCCGCACCTTTTCCGATAGTCTGGTATTCAGCATGGGCGGCCATGAGGATGGCGTTGTTGCCTGCGCATACACCCCCGAGAAAGCCGGTCTTGTTTTGATAAAAACACTGGCTAGCGCATATCAGCTCTCCAAAAACCCCGCCTGGAGCAATTGATCTCTGGTCACGCCCTCGGCACCCGGCTCTGCCGCCTTGTCACCCAACAGCAAGCGTTCCAGATAACGCGCTACCAGGTCCACTTCCAGATTCACCCTGCTGCCAACTTGGTAGGTTCCCATGATGGTTTCCTGCAAGGTGTGGGGCACGATGTTCAGCTCGAATCGTGCACCATCCACACCATTGACTGTCAGGCTGGTGCCATCCACGGTAATCGAACCCTTGTGCACGATGTATTTTGCGAGCTCCGCAGGGGCTTCGATGACGAAACGAACCGAGCGGGCATCTTCCTGGCGGGATACCACGACGCCTAGGCCATCAACATGGCCGCTCACCAGATGCCCTCCCAGCCGGGTCGCCAGCGTGAGCGCCTTCTCCAGGTTCACCGGGCTGCCGCTGCTGAGGTTTCCAAGGGAGGTGAGTGACAATGTTTCCCGGGAAACGTCGGCGACAAAACCATCTCCCGGCAGTTCGACGGCGGTGAGGCATACGCCATTGACGGCGATGCTGTCACCGAGTTCCACATCCGACAGATCCAACTTGCCCGTATTGATGCTCAGACGGATGTCACCGCCCTGATCCTTGATGCCGGCTATGTTGCCGATGGCTTGAATGATGCCTGTGAACATGACTGATTACTCCCCGGCAGGCACTGCCGAAATACAAAAATCCTTACCCACCTGGCGGATATCCCGGATCTGCAAGTCGATGCGGTCCGCCATCTTCTCCAGCCCTGGCAGATGAAAAAGCCCTCTCGCCCTGTGCCCCATGAGGTGCGGCGCCACGTAGATGATCAGCTCATCGATGATGCCCGACTGCAGAGCGGCGCCGGCAAGGGTTGGCCCCGCTTCGATCAGAACCTCATTGACTTCCTGCCCAGCCAGTTCCTCCATGACCCGGGGCAGATCCAGACCACCTTCCAGTCGAGTGATTATCGCCCCGGTCTGCTCCAGGCGTCTGGCTTTGTCTGCATCACCCCGGCTGTGAAATATCTGTACCGGACCCTCCAGAGACAACAGTTTGGCATCTTCGGGAATCCTCAGGCTGGTATCGAGCACCACCCGCAGGGGCTGGCGGAAATACGGATCGGTCTCCACGCCGGGCAGTTCCCCGGGCGACAAGCGCACATTCATGGAAGGATCATCCGCCAGTACGGTGCCAATACCGGTGACCACAGCAGAACTGCGGGCGCGCAATCGCTGCACGTCCCGGCGAGCATCTTCGCTGGTAATCCAGACGCTTTCACCGCTGGCCATGGCGGTGCGTCCGTCCAGGCTCATGGCCAGCTTGCAGCGCACCCAGGGCAATCCTTTCGCCATGCGTTTGATGAAACCTGGATTGAGCTTTTCTGCATCTGAGGGGAGCAACCCGGAAGCGACTTCCACGCCCTTTTCAGCAAGCATTTCCAGGCCTTTGCCTGCCACCAGGGGATTGGGATCTTCCATGGCGGCAATAACCCGGATAACGCCTGCTTCGAGCAGGCCGCTCGTGCAGGGCGGAGTTCTGCCATGATGACAACAGGGTTCCAGGGTGACATAGGCCGTGGCGCCCCGTGCCTTCTCTCCCGCAGCAGCGATGGCAAGGCGTTCGGCATGGGGCTCGCCCGCCTTGCGGTGCCAGCCTTCGCCAACGATATCGCCGTCGCGCACCAGAACGCAGCCCACACGAGGATTGGGATCGGTGGTGTACAAGCCTTTCCAGGCCAGCTGGATGGCTCGCGCCATGTGGCGGTGATCATCGATGGAAAAAGTCATGGAGCGATTGTACCGCAGGTTGGGTAAAGCACAGCGTACCCGGCACGACATCCCGGTTCGAAACCGGCCAGGGCCCGCTTGCCGGGATACCTCAGATGCGTGGCGTCTTACGCGGCCTACTCCTTGCCCAACAGATCCAGCTGCTTGCGCAATGCTTCGGGGTCGGGTTGCCGCTCCAGGCGCTCAATTTCCTCGCGAAAAGCCTGCACGTCCTGGAACTGCCGATAGACTGAGGCAAAACGCACATAGGCTACCTGATCCAGACCCTTGAGTTCGTCCATCACCAGTTCACCGATGCGCTCTGTAGGCACTTCGGGATCACCCGGCGCCATGAGCTTGCGGGTAATACGGCCGATGGCCGCCTCCACATCATCGGTACTCACCGGCCGCTTTTCCAAAGCGCGCAACATGCCCAGACGCAACTTCATTTCATCGAAGCTGGCGCGACTGCCATCCGACTTCACCACTCTGGGCAGATTCAGCTCGACCTTCTCATAGGTGGTGAAACGCTCGCGGCACTCGATACATTCGCGCCGCCGCCGCACCTGATCACCTTCCCCCGCCGCGCGGGAGTCGATGACCTTGGTGTCCCGGGCATTGCAGAACGGGCAGCGCATGAATCAGTCGCCGTAGACCGGCAGGCGTTTGCAGACATCCAGCGCCAGCTCTTTCACCTGAGCGATGACAGTTTCATCTCCCCGTGCATCGATGACATCGCACATCCAGCCCGCCAGCTCCGTGGATTCCTGCTCACCAAAACCACGGGTGGTAATCGCAGGCGTACCAACGCGGATACCGGAAGTCACGAACGGCGATTGGGGATCGTTGGGTACGGCATTCATGTTCACCGTGATATTGGCATCCCCCAGCCAGCGATCCACGTCCTTGCCCGTCAGACCCGCCTCGATGAAGCTCACCAGGAACAGGTGATCATCGGTGCCCCTGGATACCACGTCATAACCACGGTCCATGAACACCTGCGCCATGGCCTGAGCATTCTTTTTCACCTGCTGCTGATAGGTTTTGAACTCGGGCTCCATGGCCTCCTTGAACGCCACCGCCTTTCCCGCGATTACGTGCATCAGCGGCCCGCCCTGTGTCCCTGGAAATACCAGAGAATTGAGCTTCTTTTCGATTTCCTCATTGGCCTTGGCCAGAATCAGCCCGCCGCGGGGGCCGCGCAGGGTTTTATGGGTGGTCGTTGTGGTCACGTCGGCAATCTGAACGGGACTGGGGTACTCGCCCACGGCAATCAGACCCGCCACGTGAGCCATGTCCACGAACAAATAGGCACCGACGCTATCGGCGATCTCACGGAAACGCTGCCAGTCAACCGTACGGGAATAGGCAGAAAAGCCAGCGACGATCATCTTCGGCTGGTGCTCCTTTGCCAGCACTTCCACCTGCTCGTAGTCGATCTCACCGGTTTCGGCATTCAGACCATACTGCACGGCGTTGTAAATCTTGCCGGAGAAATTGGGCTTGGCGCCGTGGGTCAAATGACCACCATCGGCCAGCGCCATGCCCAGGATGGTATCGCCGGGCTGACACAGCGCCATATACACAGCGGCATTGGCCTGGGAGCCGGAATGGGACTGTACATTGGCGTAATCGGCACCAAACAGCGCCTTGGCCCGGTCGATGGCGAGCTGCTCCACCACATCCACATTCTCGCAGCCGCCGTAGTAGCGCTTGTGGGGATAACCTTCGGCGTACTTGTTGGTGAGCACGGTACCCTGCGCCTGCATGACCCGGGGGCTGGTGTAATTTTCTGAGGCAATCAGCTCGATATGCTCTTCCTGAC
>DTXR01000120.1 GCA_012962365.1 Chromatiaceae bacterium
ATAAGTGTCATCAACAGCTACCGGGGGATGATTAACCTGATGCACTGTAATAGTTACTGTCGCCTCATTGCTTTCAAGTTGTCCGTCACTTACCTTATAGCTGAAACCATCTTGTCCTGCATAGTTGATTGCTGGCGTGTATTTGAAACTACCGTTGGATTCAACATGCAGGGAACCATGCTGAGGCTGGCCGACAATAGCCACGCTCAGGATATCGCTATCTAGATCCGCATCATTTATCAGCAGCCCATTGGGCGCGTCTATCTGCAATACTGTATCCCGGTTGGTTGTATAGGCATCATCCGCTGCCAATGGTGCGCGGTTGGTGAAGTTCACATCGATCGTGACTGCTGTAACGCTGCTTTTTGAAGTGCCATCGCTGGCCTGATAGGTGAAGCTATCCAGTCCTGCATAGCCTGCATTCGGAGTATATTTGAAACTGCCCTCCTTTTCCAGTTGCACGGTACCGTATCTGGGGTGCCCCACAATGGTGGCTGTCAGCGCATTATTATCTGGGTCTATATCATTCGACAATACACCTTTTCCGGCATCCACCTGCAATAACGTATCTCTAGGTGTGCTATAGCTGTCAGCCCCCGCCAGTGGCGGGTGATTGTCATCATGGACATTCAGCGTAACCTTGACCACTTTACTGTTTAGCGCGCCATCACTGGCAATGTAGGTATAGCTATCGATTCCCTCGAATTCTGGTGCAGGTAGGTAGGTGAAACCGCCATCCAGATCCTGATGCAGTGCACCATGGTTCGGGTAGCTCTGAAGCAGCACCATCAACTGGTCTCCATCGATATCTAGGTCATTCGCCAGCAGCCCTTTTGCTGGCACAGTTAATGTCGTGTTTTGTGCCAGGCTATAAGTATCAGCAGCAGCCAGTGGTTCATGGTTGACATGGTTGACCTTCAGGTTGACGGTGACCGGACCCATGTCCACACTGCCGTCATTGACAGTATAGGTAAAGCTGTCTGAACCACTGTATCCAGGTTCGGGGATATAAGTGAATGAACCATCCAGCATCATCTGCAAAGAGCCGTGACTGACATCCTTGGGTATATCGGTGACCAGCAAGGTGTCCCCATCTATGTCCAGGTCATTCGCCAGCAAACCATTGGCTGCTAATATTTTCAGGATACCGCCTTCTGACGTCGAATAGGTATCACCATTGGGTAGCGGTGGGTGGTTGACATGGTTTACCTGGATGGTCACTTTGGCTTTATTGCTATCGACTTTCCCGTCGCTGGCCATGTAGCTAAAGCTGTCTGGACCATGAAACCCGAAGTATGGCTTATAGGTGAAACTGCCATCCAGGTTCATCTGCAGGTCACCATTGTTGACTGTAGAGACAATGTTGACCTGCAATGTATTGCCGTCAGCATCCTGGTCATTGTTCAGTAATCCCTTGTCAAACAGCACCTTCAGGAACCCATCTTCACCAATGGAATAAGTATCATCCGAAGCTACAGGAGCATCATTGACGGCATGAACATCGATGGTCACCGTAACGATACTGCTTTCTTCACTTCCATCATAAGCCTTATAGGTAAAGCTGTCGGTACCGTTGAAATTGTTTGTTGGCGCGTAGTCAAAACTGCCATCCTTACTGAAATGCAGCACACCACTCGAGGGCGGGGAAAGCAGGTGAGCTGTCAGTATATCTCCGTCGAAATCAAGATCATTAACCAGCACACCATGTGCAGCATCCACTTTGATCAGGGTGTCTTCTGGTGTGCTGTAGCTGTCATGTGCTGCTAATGGTGCATCGTTGACATTACGCACCTCTAATTTTACTGTGCTCGGCTGGCTTTCCAAATGACCATCAGTAACCTTGTAGGTAAAGAAATCAGTACCGTTAAAATTAAATTCGGGCAGATAGGTGAAAGATCCATCCAGGTTAAACTGAATCTTTCCATGAGTTGGATTAGCGTCCAGCAGGACGCTCAGTGAATCTCCGTCCGGGTCACTGTCATTGGCCAGCAATCCTTTTGCCGCATCTACCCTCAGCAATGTCTCTTCGGGAGTGGTATATGAATCCGTAACAGCCACTGGTACATCATTTACTGCATCGATGGTGAGATCAACCTTCACTTCTGTTGACA
>DTXR01000121.1 GCA_012962365.1 Chromatiaceae bacterium
AATTCCGGATCCTGGTGAAATATCCGGGCTAGTTTGCCGAAGCGCGCATACGCGTGCCATGCACCAGAGACAGCGTGATTTCCTCGGCGCTCAGGTTTTGCGGAAACAGCGTGCCGGATATTTTTGCGCCACCGATGCTTGCTCCATCCAGCCGGGTCTTGGAGAGGTTCAGCCCACGCAGGTCGGTGCGCCGTAAGTGGCAATCGCGCATGTCCAGATTGTCCGCAGCTATTTCCCGCAGATCGATACCACACAGATCGGCACCGCGAATACTGGGAGATTCCATCTGTGAGATCGTTTGATTGAAGGCTTCGGTTTCGCCGCGGCAGAGAAGCTGTACCAGTTTGAGTTGATCGTCGTTTTGCATCGATTAAGCTCCTCAGTTGATCGTCGGATTTAGCCCGGGCAGCAAATGCTTGTCCGATGGCTTGCGGCAGTTTCGAAAACGAATGGGAAAGAGTCGGGGTTTGATCTGCCGTGTGAATTCGGCTTTCCACTCAGCGAAGGAGGAAAGGCTTTGGCCGCCATAAACCGCCGTATCCAGTTCTGCCATGAGTCGGGCAACCTTTTTCGGGTTGGCAGCAGGGTGACAGGTGGCGATACTTTCCCCCAGCGACTGAAGGTCGGCGTTGGGGCGCACGCCCAGGTGCTTTGCGGCCAGTATCTGCAGGGCGGGTCCCCAGGTCTGGGGGTCATCCTCTTTGTCCACTGCCCGCAGGCAATACCAGAGTTTCCATGACACGGGAAGCTGCCGTCCGATCCAGGTGCGCAGGCGGTGAAAGTGACGGCGTGGCGACAGGCGGCGCCCCAGTGCTGCCAGGGGTTGGTAGGCCTCGCCGAGACCGCTTTTCAGCCGTTGCGTCAACCAGCCGCCCACGGGATTGCGGCCACTGCCGAACAGGACTTTCAGCCAGCCCGCCACCATCAGCAGCAGAACCAGTACCAGCGGTATCCAGAACAGCAGGTTGTTGCCTTCGGGCAAGCTGAAGATAGAATCCTTGCGCCCGTCGCTGGTATTGGGTGAGCCCTGAACCTGGAACTGCTTTACCGGCAGCATGGCGGTGGCCGCCTTCCCGCTGCGCAGATTCCACCATTGTAAAGAGAGCGCGGGCAGATTGAGATTGCCGCCGTAGCGGGGAACCAGGGTGAATTTTTCGATTTTGCTGCCCAGAAGATCCAGACCATCGGGGGATATTTTTCCACTGGTCGTGACCTCCCCCGGATAGATATAGAAGTCATCGCTCTTGAGTTGTGAGGCGATACTGGGTAGCTGGGTACCCACGGCACCGATGGCCGAAGTGATGATTTCGATTTCCAGGGGTTCCCCTGCCGTGATCTTTGTGCTGGCCGGCAGATGTGCGTCGATGCGCAGATCATATAGCGGAAGCCAGGGCTGCACCCCAGGCTGGGCCGGCTGGACGTAGAGCGCGCTGCCGTGTTCAGCCACGATATTGAAAGTTGTGCCGTTGTTATATTTTCCGGTGACGTTGATACCGGGAAGGAAGATTTCCCCCTCGCGCAGCGGGATCAGCAGATAAGTATATTCCGTGACCAGCTTGTGTGTGGATGTGCCGCTGGCGCTGTAATTGGCGGGTTCGCCCAGTTGTCGAAACACCACCGAGTCCGATTGAGGTGGCTGGGGTGCTGCTTCCTTGAGGTTCCCGCTGCTGTTGATGCGTACCCGGTAGATCAGGTTTTGCTGCACCATGGGGCGCCGTTCGCTGAGAGAGGTCTCCACGGTGGGTGCAACCGTGGTCTGAGCTGCAGGCTGGTAAGGTTGCTGCTTGCTGTTGGAACGGTAGCTAAAGGAATACTGGCGGGTGTAGCTCCCCGGTGGTGTGCCCGAATATTGTTGCTGGGGAGGCGGCCGAAACCTGGTGGGGGGATAATAGGTGTTGGCTGGGTAGGTGGGCTGTGTACCTCCCTGCTGTGTTGCCGGCATGACCAAAGGGGGTGTGTAACCTGGCGGATAATAACCGGGAGCAGGGGCGGAAACAGCGAGTGTTGGCGTCAGCACGCCTGCAAACAAGATCCTGAATCCGTGAGTCCATCGGGGCGCATGGCACAAGCTCTTGATCCATCTGGCCATATGAAAAATCTCACCAGACCTGCGGGTATG
>DTXR01000122.1 GCA_012962365.1 Chromatiaceae bacterium
AGCTTATGGCCGCGAGCATGGTCAGCACGACAACAGCACCAAACGCCATGGCGCCAACACCGGGTTCCACCTTGGAGATCACCCCCATCTGCACCAGCGCGGTGAGAATGCCGATGACAAACACATCCACCATGGACCAACGCCCCACCAGCTCGGTTACACGGTACAGCATCGTCTGCTGCCGCGCTCTTCGCCTGCGAGGGTGTTTGCGCACATTCATCAGCAGGTACAACAGGCTCACCATCTTCAAAAGTGGCACAAGAATGCTGGCAGTAAAAATCACCAGCGCCAACACCCAGTCGCCCTCTTGCAGAAAGAGCACCACACCGCTCAGGATGGTGTTGTCACTTTCAGCACCCAGATAGGTATTTCTCATCACCGGATAGACGTTGGCAGGAATGTAGAGAATCATGGCTGCGAGCAACAGCGCCCAGGTACGCCCGATGCTGTGGGATATTCGTGAATGAATTGCTCCACCACAACGCGGGCATTTGAGATGCATGGCCGATGATTCAGGCAAGCGCACGACCTGGCGACAGATATCGCAACTGGCCAGTCCCAACGATCTTGCACGCGGCGGCTTGTTCATTCTTGCAATCCGACAGGTAATGACGAGTCAGGCGACCTGTCCCTCAGCCGTTCCAGGCGTTGCCAGAGTACGAAGACATCCACACTGGCGCTTGCGGCCACGCCCAACAGGATATACCCGATCAACGCATACAGGCCGGCATCGATGATCACGTCAGCCATCCCAGACATTTTCACCATGGCGACCAGTATGCTGATCACGAACACATCAGCCATTTCCCAGGGATGGATATGGCTCAACAGCACCAGCATCCAGCGCAATCCCGGAAGGCGTCTTTGCAATCGCAACCCGATCAGAACATACAGGGTAGCCAACAGAATAGTGCCGGGTATGGCCAGACTGGTAAAAAACACCAACAGGCCCAGCAGTTTCATTTCATGGTTGTACAACGCCCATGCAGTGCCCACCAGCGAGGTTTCCTGGCTGACGCCGCCAATATCCAGCGTGACCAGAGGAAAACTGTTGGCAAGCATGAACAGGAACAACGCCCCCATCAGCAGCGCAATGGGGCGGTCCAGGCCACCTTTGGGATGATGGTACAAGGTAGCTCCACAACCAAGACAACGGACCTTTTTCCCAACGGGTACCCAGGGAACACGCTGCAAGGCATCGCACTCCCGACATGCCATTAGCACCTTGTCGGTCACGGTATCCTTCTGCCACAGGCCTGAACCCTGTCGGCAGCCAAAGATTGCTCGCCAGGATCGACCATACTCTGGAGGCGCTCCAGCAACTGCCTCCTGGAATTCACATCGGCAATACAGCGCTGGAAATAACCGCGCAAGGATTTCTTTAGATGTGAACGCACCAGTCGCGGGGAAATGCCTTTCAGTACAGCAAACAACGCCAGTGCATAAGTGTAGTCCCACTGCGTCAATGCGCTTTCACGGGAAACGGCACCGCCACAACTACCGCAGCCTCCTGGCGGAAAAACAAAAGCACTATTGGCAAACATCAGACCAAAACCAAGATAAACTGCCAGCACTTCTGTCGCCTGGGGCCAGCTTTCCACTCCTCCCGGCGGTGGCTCTTTCGCTGTATGTCCCAAATACTGTCCGAGCCGGTGAGCAAAGCCCGCAATCAGCGCTTCCGGATTGTTGATATGGCGCATATCGTATACCACTGGCATGATCTGCCCGTCGACCGGCATCAATTGCCTGGCACCGGGAAACGCCTGGTTTGCACCCACTGGGGGCATTACTATTTCCAGATAGCAATGTGACTGCTCGACAACCTGCCAGGGCCAGTGAGCCATGCCCGCATACTCCGCCACACGCGCGAATACAAGCTCGGCCATCCCCTGTATGCTGTCGACCTTTCCGGGAAAGAACTCATTGGTCGGCAGCACCAGACGCGTCTGCTGGTAAAAAACAGCCGGTGAAAAATTTCTCAGCGACCAGCCGAATACATCGAATAGCCACAGGAGCGTGGTTTCATCCAGCGGCGGCTTCCTCTTGAACAATAATGAAAACAAAACGGGATTCCTGATAAAATTCAGCCCCGAAATGATGGCAGGGCAAACCTGAATGATACTAGAAAATTACTATACAATTGAACACAACAAGATAAAGGTATCTCGCCAGCAGGCCAGCGACTTTGCCAAAAAGATCGCCAATGATTTCAACCCTCTGCATGATACCGACTCGAAGCGTTTTTGTGTGCCGGGTGACCTTTTGTTCGGTCTGGTGCTCGACCAATACGGTCTGAGCAAGAATATGCGCTTCGTGTTTGCCGGCATGGTGGGTGACGGCATTGAACTGCATTTTCCCGACAATATCGACGATACCCTAAGTATTTCTGGGAGTAACGGCAAAGATTACCTGCACATCGAGCGAAGCGGCGAAACCACCCATGACAAGAAAGCCATCAGCAGCCTGGTTCAGTCCTATGTTGCCTTTTCTGGCCACGCCTTTCCCTATATTCTTGTGCCCCTGATGGAGGCACACCATGTGATGATCAACCCGACCCGCCCCCTAATCATCTACGAAAACATGGAAATACATCTCGATCGGCTGGATCTGCCCGACCCTGAACTCAAGCTGTCCGGCACCTGTTTCAATATGGCCGGCAAACGTGGCGAAGTACAACTCAAGTTTACATTGCTCGACGATGGTGAAATCGTCGGCAAAGGCACAAAGAATATGGTTTTGGGAGGTCTGCGGCCATTCGACGCCGAAAAAATGCATGGCATCGTGGATGATTACCTGCAGCGGCAAAAGCGCTTTTCTCCTGACTGAGAAGCAGGTACTCAACCCGGAAAAATCAGCGCTTCTTTCGACTATCCCTATACTTGACGATTGCCGTGGTAATCACCAGAGCAATACCGGTCGAAAGAATCATGCGCGCCAGCCATTCCGGCCATGCCGGTTGCGGAGTAAGCAACGCAAAAGCGCCAATCACTATCAACCAGAATGACAGCTTCACCAGGAAAGCGTCACGCATCAGTTTGTTCTCCGGAAGTGGAAATATCAGCGCTCGGCACGAAGGCAGGCAGACACAGAATCGGAAAAACGCAGGGCGTGGGGCTTGTCCACCTCCACCTCCGCAGAAGAAATCGGCGAGTGCCGCATCACCAGTTCCAGAACATCTGCGGCCAGCCTTTCAAGCAGCATGAAACGGCCATCCTCAACCAATGCAATAATTTCCTTTGTGATCGTCCGGTAGTTGACCGCATACTTCACGTCATCGGTTTCTGCGGCTTCATCCGCCTCGTAACTGAATCGCACATTCACCACCACATCCTGACGTTTGCGCATTTCCTCGTCATTGAAACCAATATAGGTTCGCAAACGCAGATTCTTGATGCGTATGGTAACCATCAGAGCTTGATCAAGGTCAGAAATTCATCCCGGGTCCTGTGATTGCTTCTGAAGGCCCCAAGCATCATCGATGTGGTCGTTGAGGAGTTCTGCTTTTGCACACCACGCATCATCATGCACAGGTGTGAAGCCTCGATGACCACC
>DTXR01000123.1 GCA_012962365.1 Chromatiaceae bacterium
AAACCCGCTCGGTCGGCGCGAAAGGGTTCCTTTGTCCACCTCGGTAACCGGTGCGGTCGCGTCGGTTCATCGCCGAAAGCGGATTTATTGCGGTCGTTGTTCTACTCTTATCTTTCGGACTGATTCTTTCGACGGCCTCACCCACAAGATCGGCGACTGCATTCAACACTCCTGGCTGACCCGATCCCGTGTCCGGTGGCAATTCCTCTGCTTGAGGCGCTGGCGCTGTATCTCCCAGTTTTTCCCTTATCACCTGATAATGATCCTGAAACATATCCCGGCTTTTCAGCAAAGAACCTTCTTCTAAAGGTGGCGCTGCATGAACAATGCCTATTGACAGGATGCTCGTTAATCTAATGATTGATCGCTTCAGCAATTCATTTCTCCTGATTACATACCGCCAGTGGATACCTTGAGCGCAGCCTGAAAGAAAGCCAGATACACGGTGGCGACCATGCCGCCCACGATGAGTATCAGTGCCGGCTCCACCCAGGCGGCCAGCATCTTTACTCTCGCTTGCAGGTCACGTCGGTAGTACTTACCCAACGCTTCCATGACACCATCCATTTCCCCGCTTTGCTCCCCTATGGCGGACATATGCCTTACCAATCGGGGAATACCTCTCTGCTTTAGCGCCGCAGACACTGGCTGTCCGGACAATATGCCTTCTGCCGCCTTGCCAAATGCCGTGGCAATCACCTGGTTACCAATAATTGCTTCGACGATGCGCAATGAATCGAGCAGCGTAATTCCGCTCCGCAGTTGCATTGCCATGGTCCAGGTTGCCTGCGCCAGGCTGGAAGACAGGATTACTTGGCCAACAATAGGCATATTGAGCAGCATCCCGTCTATCCAGCGCTTGCCCGGCTTGGTTGTATAGGCAACCAGGCTACCAAACACAACCAGCAAGCTGACCAATCCCACCGTGGAGCCCCAATCCTGGAACCAGGCCGATATATCCAGCAAGAACCGGGTGATGGGCGGCAGATCCACCGACCTGCTGGTGAGAAAGCGGGCAAACCTTGGGATAACCCAGCCCACCAGCGCCACGGAAACAGTGACAGCCATCAAGAAGACAATGGAAGGATAGGTAAAGGCAGTGACCAGCTGTCGCTTTATATCCAGGTTCCGCTCCATGTCGTCAGCCAGGCGGTCGAGAATCATGTCGAGTTCACCGCTACGCTCACCAGCTTCCAGCAACTTGGATGCCAGAGGCGGAAATACCTTCTTGTGTTCAGCGACCGAACCGGACAGGCTGCCGCCGTTCTCGATGAACTCCACCATGGCAGCCAATGCCCGGCGAAGCTTTCTTTTACCAACCATTTCCTGATTGGCCTGAAGCGCCTCGACAATGGTATGCCCTGCTCTGAGCATCAGCGATATCTGGCGAAACAGGAAAATCAGGTCGCCCTTTCCCACGGGCATATACTGTCCTGGAGACAACGCCTGCAATATCTTGCCCACTGATGGGTCTGCAAAAGCAGATGCCGATGCCTGGGTTGCCAACTTGATGGAAACCACATAGATGGAATCATTGCGCAGGGTTTGAGCCGCTTCCCTGGCATCAGAAGCATCTACAGTACCCCGGGTTTCCTGCCCGAGATGATCAATGGCTTGATAGACAAACGCCGGCATGTCAGCTTTCCGTTGCTACGGCAAGATAACGCACTTCAGCCAGATCGGTCTGCCCGCTGCGAACTTTTGCCAGCGCGTCCTGCCACAGGGTCTGATATTTTCCGCCAGCAATCCGCCGTATATCTTCCTCGGATGCGCCGGCGGCAATCTTGTCCCTCAAAGGGCGGTCTATCCATAGTGCCTCGTAGATGCCTATTCTTCCCAGATAACCGCTTCCAAGACATGAGGGACAGCCCCTGCTCTCATGGACAACCCAGGCATGCTCTGCTTCAGGCTCCAGATAGATCATTTCTTCCGCCGTTGCTTCTCTCTCGACCTTGCAATGCGGGCACAGGCGGCGCACCAGCCTTTGCGCGATAATGCCTTTGACAGTTGAGCCCACAAGATAGTGAGGGGAACCGATGTCCACCAACCGGGTAATCGCACCAACAGCATCATTGGTATGCAGGGTCGACAACACAAGATGGCCTGTCATCGCTGCTTTCAGGGCCGTTTCCGCAGTCTCCAGGTCCCTAATCTCACCAACGAGAATAACGTCGGGGTCATGACGCAGAAATGCGCGCAACGCCTGGGCAAACCCCACTTTTACATTGACCTGAACCTGAGAGATGCCTTCGATGACCTGCTCTACCGGATCCTCGACGGTGAGGATGTTTTGTATATCAGAATCCAGTTCGCGCAGTGCCGCATACAGTGTCGTTGATTTCCCGCTCCCGGTCGGGCCGGTCACCAACAAGATGCCGTCCGGCATGTTTATCACGTCACGGAATTTTTTGAGTATGGACTCCGGCATGCCCAGTTCCGGCAAATCCAGCCCGTCACTACCCTGCCCCAGCAGTCTGAGCGTTACGCGCTCTCCCCATCGGGTAGGAATGGTAGCCACGCGAATATCAGTAGCAGGCACATCCCAATGCTGTATTTGGTAACTCATGCCACCATCCTGTGCCATGCGTTGTTCCGCTATATCCAGTCCCGCCAACACCTTTAACCTGGTAATTACCGCCTCACCCTCCGCATGGCTCAAAGGTTTCAAATAATCCTGTAGATAGCCATCCACTCTGAGCCTCACCCGCAACCCATGCCGCTCCGGCTCAAAATGCACATCGGACGCGCGCCGCAGATAAGCATCCTTCATGATCTCGTCCAGCAGCCCGACGGCATCAGACTCACCCACCACTTCCTGCCTTTCAGCATCCGGATGCAACTCATCCAGATAGCGCCTGATGGCGGCGTTCAGTGTTTCCGGCGCCGTCAGAGCCAGTTCCATTGTTTCACCGCTGGCTCGTTGCGCCGTTTCCAGTAGCGGGCCGGCATCCGGATCAGCTACCACAAGGTATAGCCGTTCGTGTTTCCTTACGGGCAGCATGGGCTGCCGCTGCAGCATTTTTGTCGGCAATTGCGCCAGGGCCGGTCTGTCCGGCTTAAGATCATGCGCCTGAAAAAAAGGCATGTTTCGCTGGTCTGCCAGCGCCTGATACAGCGCAGCTTCAGGAAATCGCCCCGCACGCGCCACCGCTTCAACCAGGCGTATCCTTTCTCTCCTGGCCTGCAGGCGCAGCGCATCGAGGCGGGCTTGATCCACGATACCCGCCTGCACCCCTGCATCAATGAGCGCGGCCTCCACCACAGCCATCAGGCGACTCCCCTGGCCAGACGTTCGAGCGTTTTGGGATTGGAACAGACCATGCGCGCCTGTGACATATCCAGCTTGCCCGACCCCACCCATGCGGCGAGGGATTGATCAAGGGTTTGCATGCCGTATGAACTGCCGGTTTCCATCACCGAATAGATCTGCCGCGTCTTGGCGGTTTCGATCAGGTTCGACACGGCCTGGTTGACGATCAGCACCTCTATTGCTGCCAGGCGGACGTCTGTTTTACCTTTGATCGGCAACAGGTGTTGGGACACAACAGCTTTCAGAACCATGGCAATCCGATGTCTGGCAGCACCTTGTTCATGTCCGGGAAAGCTGCCGACCAGGCGTTCCACGCTGCCAATCGCATCGCCGGTGTGGAGCGTTGAGAGCACCAGGTGGCCGGTCTCCGCGGCTGTCAGAACAGCGCGCACGGTATCCAGATCGCGCATCTCCCCCACCATGATCACATCCGGATCTTCCCGGAGGGAAGCTCGAACCGCTTCAGCAAAGCTGGGAACGTCTGTATAGAGTTCCCTGTGATGAATCAGGCTCTTTTTACTCTGGTGAACAAACTCGACCGGGTCTTCAATAGTCAAGATATGACAGGTACGCTGGCTGTTGATCTCGTTGACCAGGGTTGCAAGGGTAGTTGATTTTCCACTACCAGTAGCACCGGTCACGAGTACCAGGCCGGACTTCAAACCAGCCAGGGTACCCACCACCGGCGGCAGACCCAGTTCG
>DTXR01000124.1 GCA_012962365.1 Chromatiaceae bacterium
CGCTGAGTACCTCTTCAGTGATATTCGATGAAACCAGCTGGGATACACCTCAGACAGTGACACTGACCGGTGTCGATGATTCGGTTGAAGATGGCGATCAGACCTTCAGTATACAAACCGGTTTGTCTTCTGTCGGCGCACCTGCTTATGCGTTACTGAGCGACAGCGATGTCGACGAACTGTCTGTCACCAACATCGATGATGAGCAGAGTGGATTGCTGATTACCGCAGTCCAGCCCCTGCAGACCGGGGAGGACGGAACAAGTGCATCATTCTTCCTGCGCCTGCGCTCCAGACCGGAAGCGGATGTGAAGGTGGCCGTGACCAGCAGCAAAAATAGTGAAGGCGAACTGGACAAAGGAGAATTACTGTTTACTGTCGACAATTGGGGCGTTGAACAGCAGGTGACATTGACCGGTGTGGATGAGGATATTGTGGATGGAGTCCAGGGTTATGTGGTAAACCTCAGCACTGCCAGTGTTGACCCTCTTTATGCTGGGGTAACGGACAGTATTTTGGCTCAAAATGAGGATGATGATCTGCCGGTCGTGGTGGTCTCTCCGGACAGTGGTCTGGAGGTCAACGAGATGGGAGGCAGCGATACCTTCACGGTCGTGCTGGGTAAAGAACCCGCATCAGCCGTTACCCTGCCTGTCGGTTTTCGTTCACCCGTATCGACAGAGGCAATCGTATCTCCCATGTCGTTGACTTTCACTCCTGATGACTGGCATCAGGCGCAGATAGTTACCGTTACAGGTATAAACGATTTTACGCAAGACGGCGACAGCTTGTTCGACGTGGTCGTCGGCCCTGCTACCAGTACGACCCCCTATGCCGGGCAGGAGCGAATTGTTACCGTAACCAATTATGATGCTGACGGCGCCGAAATCCTGTTGACGGCGCAAGGATCCCTGGATGTTTCCGAGAACGGCGGCAAGGTGCTGTTTTCGGTGCAGCTCAATACCATGCCGCTCATGGATGTTGATGTGTCATTCAATCTCACCGACGGCCTGCAGGGCACGGTATCGCCCGATTTGCTGACCTTTACACCCGAAAACTGGAGCCTTCCCCGCATCGTCACCTTCACGGCGCAGGACAATGATCTTATCGATGGTCTGCGTAGCGTGGGGTTGAGTGCCCTGGTGCCTGTCGGGTCTGGTATGGGATCCGCCTATCAGGGACTCACCACGGGGGAGTTCACCCTTCGTCTGTCGGATGATGATGTCGCCGGTATTCTCACCACGCCGGATACCGGCTTGCGCACCAGTGAGTCCGGTGGCACGGCAAGCTTCAACGTGGTGTTGCTTGCCCGGCCTACCGCGAGCGTTATCGTCCCGGTTCAAAGCAGCGACCCGGGCGAAGGGCAGCCGGACAAAGCCAGCCTGACCTTTACCGGTGTCAACTGGTTTGTGCCGCAGACGGTAACTGTCACGGGCCAGGATGATGTGATGGCGGATGAAGATCAGGTGTATGAGATACAGCTGTTGCCAGCCACCAGTGCCGATACAAACTATAACGGACTGGATGCGACTGATGTGCAGGCCAGCAACCTGGACGATGACGAACCTGGTGTGACGCTGTCCGCAGCGCAATTGACAACGACCGAGGATGGAGGCACGGCCAGCTTCAGCGTGGTATTGGATACGCCACCGGAGGGCGATGTACAACTGTCTATCACCGTCAGTGATGCGGAAGAAGTGCAATTGGATGTCCAGGTGTTGACGTTCACCTCAGCCAACTGGAATCAGCCGCAACAGGTTGTCCTCACCGGTCAGGACGATGATGAGGTGGACGGGGATCAGGAACTCACTGTCAGCCTGAGCCTGCACACCTCTGGCGAACTATCCAGCTATGGCTCTATCCACATCCCTCAGATAGAAGTGACCAACCTGGATAATGATCCGGTAGTGGTGCTGGTGGAAGAGCCGGATACAGGGCTGCGGACGAATGAAAGCGGCTCAGAGGATAGATTCAGTGTGTCTCTGAATGCCCTGCCCGCCGAGAATGTTTATATTGAAATACGGGTGGATGACCCGGGTGAAACCATGCTGGTGGATGATGATACGGGTGCCACCATGCCTTACACCACCTTGATCTTTACACCGGAGAACTGGGATCAGTCCCGGGAAGTTCTGGTCAAGGGGATTGAAGATTCCATTTATGATGATGACCAGATCTTCAATGTGCTTATCTCGCCAACGGTCAGTGCTGATCCCCGTTTCAATGGCATCGATCCCGTGGATCCAGCCGGAATCAACGAAGACAATGATTACAGCCCCACAGGCTATATCTATTATTCAGAGACAGGTGCTCTGGTTAAAGGTGGACAGATGGCAGTGAATTGTACCAACGGCACCGCCAGCATCGTTTCCGGACACGATGGCAGTGCAGGTTTCTATCAGTTCACGGTGAATGATATTAACCAGAAGGCGACTTGTACACTGGCATATACACCACCAGCAGGCTATGCGCTCGATGATGCCTGTCCTGCGGCCGTGGGAACGCTGGAAGTGCCCATTGCAGATGAACTGACCAGCCTTGGTTCTTCCAAAGATGATGGTTCCGGAAAGCTGCTGGATAAGAGTTGCAGCGCAAATACCTGGTATCAGAGCTTCAATATCACAGCGGAAGCCAGCATGGTTATCAACAACAACCTGCCTTTGAAGCGCGGCGCATGTACTTATGAGTCTTCTCTGCTGCAGATTGGTGGTGATTTTGCCGGTACTGGAAGCATCATCTTGTCTTCTGCGCAGGAAATACAGGCTGCGGATGAAAACAATCCTGTAGGGGTCTTGACGCCACACTACCTGGTTTTGAAGGCACCCCGTATGCTTGTCAAGGCTGGTGTGGTGTTTAAGGTAGAAGGCGGAGCTAGGCTGTCTGTTTCTCCTGCAGTGGATTATTGTCAGTAGCGGGCCGGGGGCGATTGCCGCCCTGGTTCTTGAGGATAGAGAACCCCGGCAACCTGGTGTGACACCAAGTCGCCGGGTTAAGAGTCAGAGGCCTTACTTTGGAACCTGATAGATGGTGCGGGCAGGGGAAGTGACGCGCCCCTGACGCTTCAGATAGGCAAGTGTCTGTGGCAGGTTGCTCGTGGGGGATCCCTTGTTTCTTCAGTTCTGCTTTCAGGTCGGAAGTGGATATCTTACCTGCCTTGGCAATAATTCCAATCACTTTTTCAGTAACATTTCCGCTGGATTTTCGGCTTGGGGTTTTTCCTCCCAGGCGAGCGATCTCTGTGTCTATTTTAGCCCATCTTTGAGTCGCACCTCACGTAAGTCATTGATTATGCGCTCAGGTCAAAAATAAAC
>DTXR01000125.1 GCA_012962365.1 Chromatiaceae bacterium
CCCTGTTACCACAGCCAGGATGACAAACCCCAGCCACAACCAGGTGCGGGAGCGACGATCGAACTGGATATCCTTGGCCCAACCTTTCTTCACCAGCTTCAGATGCAGCATTTCCGCCCACTCCGCCACCAGATGATAGGGACAGACCCAGGAGCAGAAAGTACGCCCGCCCAACAGCCACCACAGGATGAATACGGTAACAGTACCGATCACCAGATTGATGACTACATGCTTGAATGCCAGCATTACCTGCAGCGCCGAATTCAGGTCAGCCATGTGAAAACCGGCGAAACGCGACGCGGTGAGCGCCCCTTCCAGCAACTGGATATCCAGATAATAGGACACGACAAACAGCATATTGACCGCGATCAGCACGGCCCAACGCTTGCGTCGCAGGCGCTCAGGCTGCTTGTTGGCATGCTTTTCCGCCAGCTCGATATGGATGGCTTCGATGCGCTCCTTGTCCGCGAACTTGTACTTGTGCAACTCCCTGACATCTTCCTGCAACTCGGACTTGGCAACACGCCGGGGTGCACCACCCAGTAATACACGTATGGATTCGATGACATTTCTCATAGCGTTCTCATCCCCCGGCTGTTCTCGCGGCTGTCGCTGCTGTCCATGACAATAACGGCCGGCTCTACCGGACAAATCATTTCACACACGCCGCAGCCCACGCAGCCATCCAGAATCACCGGTGTCATTACACCGTTGATGTTCTGCAACTCGATGGCATGTTTGGGCGGACATTCGTTCTTTTGCCGCACGGCCACCAGATCCATTTTCTTGCCCTTGCGCTGCTCATCTTCCTCGGCACATTTGACGATATTGATCTCGATGGGACACTGCCGCACACACAGGTCGCAAAGCTCAAGGTCATAGGGATGCTCCGCCACGGCAATCGGGTTCCAGCGATCAATCTCTGCGTAACGCAGCTTGCCCTTGAAATCCGCTCCTCTCGCCTGCCCCTTGAAGCCCTGGCCGTTTACCGCCAGACACTGCTTCAGGTTCACGGTCTTCGCCACACCCATGTCCACTTCAGAAGCGAAGGAGATTTCATGAATCAGAGCGCCTGTTGGACAGGCCAATACGCATTGCAAGCCATCACAGGAAAAATCGCAGGCCTGATTCCGCGCATCGATATAAGGCACGCCAACACCCAGGCCATCAGACAGATCGCCCAGCTTGATCGCCTCCACCGGACAGACCTGCACACACTGACCGCATTTGATGCAAGCCGCCAGAAAGTCTTTTTCGTTCAGAGCCCCCGGCGGCCGCAACCGTTCCACCCACTTGCCGATCACTGGCACCATTCCCAGCAGCGCGATACCTGTTACACCTGCCGTCATCGCAATCGAGCGTATGAACTGGCGCCGCTCTTTCTGCTTGGGTGTCAAACGTTTTGCTTTCTTGGTCATATCAATTCTCCAGACTGCGCCTCAATTGCTCGAGAGCATTGGACAAATCAGCGGGATCTTCTTCAACTGCCCCTGCAGGCTGTTGTTCTGGCTTTGACGCTGGTGCAACTTCGGTGTCGTTCTCGGCCAGCAGATTCAGATAGGGTTTGCTGTCACGCACGAGCAGGCGCGGTTCAGAGAACGGCGCCAGACGCTCGAGAAAATCCAGCACCTCCAGCAAAGGCGATCCCTTGAAAAACTGCGCATAGGGCTCGTTCTGCCACAACCGATCGGCATAGGCATACAACTCATAGGGGCTGTCGCCGATACCATCAGCATCCTGATCGAAGCCTTCGTAATTACTCCAGTAGTTTCCTTCCCAGTCGTTACGATTGGCTGTACCACCGCCGGAAACAACGATCTGAGTTAGATTGTCCACGAAACGATTGTTTTTGAAAATGTTGCTGTGCCAGTCATTCAGGAAGCGAATGCCAATACCGTTGTATGCGATCAGATTGTTGCTGAACCGATTGGTCGTATCCGGCTGAAAGGGAGAAACATCGATATACAGTCCACTGGCGCAATAGAGCACCGTATTACCTTCAATAGTTAGGTCAGAGGTTTCCTTGAAACCAATGCCAATACCCGTGGGGCCGGCAGCGTGAGCAATATGGTTGTTTCTGACCACCACGCTGTCGCTGTACATGAGAAAAATTCCCACTGCGTTGTTCAGATAGTAATTGTTCTCCACGAGATTGTAGCGGGAATACATGAAGTGCAGAGAATAGCGGCCATTGGTCGTACGATTGCCGGTAATGATGTTGTTGGCAGAATACCAGATAACCATATCGCGCACATTTTCCGACACATTATCGAGGATCTTGTTGTCGAAACTGTACCAGAGCCGTACCGAATCACCCTTCTGCCCCAGCTCGAAATCCGGCTTGGAACTGATGTGATTACGTTTGACGATATTGTTTCTGGACTGCTGGAGATCCACACCAAACAGGACATTGTCCATGACATTGTCCTTGACCACATTGAAATTGCCTCGGACCTGCACCCCGGCATCGATGTCGTTGGTGGATTCCCCGGAATTTGTCAGATGCAGGTTCTTCAGGGTCGCGCCATCGGTTTTCAGCGTCACTACCGTACCCTTGCCGCCAGCATCGATCGTCGCCTTGTTTTGCCCGTCTATGGTTATGGGCTTCGTCACCACGACCGGCCCGGCATAGGTGCCGGGCGGCAGTAGCAGGGTTTCCCCTTCTTCGGTCTGGTCGATCAGTTCCTGGAGGGCAGGCTGGGTACCGGCAAAAGCAAATGCCGGACACAGCAAAAACAGCAGACCCCACAGCCGTACAGCCATCACTGTTGGCTGGCATCCTTGCGCCGCAACAATGCTGCTACCGCCAGCAGCGCGGCCATGAGCATCATCAGGCCAAAGCCCAGATCAGGATAGGAATGGGTAGTAAACTGCGCCACCTTACCCTGGCCAAACACAGTGGGCATGAACGGCTTGACCGTAAAGGCGCCCATGGCGTTCAGGTTGTGGCCATACCACCACAGCCAGGCGGAGTACTCGATGACGAAGAACAAAGGCAGCGCCATGGGAACCACGATCAACAACCAATACAGGATTCCCTTGCTCTTACGTGCACCCCAAACCAATAGCACCATGGCAGCGATGATACCCCAGAAAACAACATTGGCAGCTGTGGTCATGGTCTTGACCAATGGGCGGATTTCTTCCGGGTTATTGAAATAGCGGCCCAGACTCTTCTCGTAATGCCAACGCATGACCTGAGCATTGCTGCCAGTCCATTCTTCCTGCTCGCTGACAGGCCTCTTCCTCTGGTCGATAAGGAAGGTACCCTTGAGCAGCGCGATGTTGTCCAGCTTGGCATTACCCTTCTGGGGTTTTTCGACTGTACCACCAGCTTCCAGGCCCAGCCCTTCGCCACTGACCAGCGAGGTGCCCAGGCCGGCCAGCTTCTGGGTCATCTCGTCTTCACTGTCCTTTTGTTCCTCAATGGACACCACATTTTCGGGGATGGCTTCCTTCATTCGTTCGATAAGTTCATCATTGCGGTTACGACCACTGTCCCGCTCCGTATCCTGATCCATGGAGGTAACAAGCGCTTCGATATAGCCCGCATTCTGGTATTTGAGCCCATCAGTGCCATACCAGGTCATGTACATCCAGATGGCGATGGCGGCAAATCCCGCAGACATCAGCGGCACGCGAATTTTGGGCTTGGTGCAGGCAAAACCCAGCAGCATGACACCCAGGAAGCTCATCAAGAAAGGTGAGAAAGCACGTTCGACCACCCCACCGGCAGCAATCGGATACATGCCGACATAGTGATTGATGGTGTCCATTTCATGCACGCAGTCCAGCGCTTCATCTTCCGTGACTTCTGCCTTCTCGGTTTTCTTGCAACCGTTGAAGACCCCGTTCATATGAAATTCGATACGCACACCATCCGGAAAGGATTCCTCGGGATAGTTGGGCGCTGTCAGGGATACCCACCAGGCTGGAGCAAAATAAATCAGCGCCAGCAATACTAAACTGACCAAAATCAGCAGATTGGAAATAATTACACGCTTGGACATGACATTACCTGTTGGATAAAAACTGAAGGGATAAAACTTAAGTGCTTTCACCATGGATAGCCATGATTTCCCGCAATTTTACCCGCTGTAGAGACAGTATTTACCCGGTTAAAAAAGTATAAAAAAGCGACAAGTCGCTTTTCCGTGAAAACACTCCCCGCCAACAGCCTGCCGGCGGGGAGCACGCTTTGAGCCTAACTGAAAGCCCGGATCAAAACCGGGCGGTCAGATCAATCGTAATCAGGATTGATGTAATCCTTGGATGGCGCAAGATCTTTCTTGGGTACAGGAATCCGGGAAACATAGTTGATGACATGCTTCATGTCCTCATTACTGAATTCCTTGATTTGCTGCACCATGTCCGGGTTGGCGTTGCGGCGCTTGCCGTCACGAATCCACTCGAACTGACGCACCATATACAGATAGTGCTGGCCCTGAATTTTAGGATAGAACTCATCGGGTATACCTTCGCCATTTTCACCATGGCACTTCACGCAGTTGTCGGCGTAGAGCTTCTTGCCCTTTTCAAATTCAGGAGTACCTTCTGCCCAGTCACCCTTGCCGTTGTCGGGATTCATAAGCAGTTTGGCGATATAGTGTGTGACGTCAGCCATTGCCTGAGGGCCGCCAATGGATTCCGGCTTGGCAAAAGGATACATGGTGGGGTTATCGCGGTTACCCTCACGGATATCAGCAAGCTGCTTTACCAGCACGCTCTGATGCTGTCCGGCAATCTGCGGGAAGGTGCCGTCTTTTGAACCCCATCCCTCCGTCAGATGACATGCCGCGCACACTTCATACACTTCGATGCCATTTTCATGATCCGGTTTCAGGTGCAGCGCTTCATCACGCTCACCACCTTTTGACATCCATTTATCCTGAGCCGATAAAGCGACGCCACTGATCAGCATAGTAGCAGCGAAACTCAGCACTGATGCGGTCAAACGTTTGTTCATATCTTCATCTCCGAAAACAAAGAGTAGTGGGCTGTTATCGCGGTCAGCGCCCACTGTACCCAAGTATTAAAAAACCATGAAATGTTAACATTTCAACCATACTCCGCATTTGAGGAAAATCAAGTGCGACGCTTTGACTCCTTGGAAAACAAACAAATGCATCTGCTAAGGCATTTCCACAATCAGTCATCCTGATAGGACAACCAGGCCAGAATATCGCTAATCTCGGCATCGCTAAACTGCTGAAATATTTGTTGATCTCTTGGGTCATCATGCACCCGCTTGCCCTTGCGGAACCTGTCTATCTGCTGCAGCAGATATTTGCTGTGTTGCCCGGTAAGCAATGGGACGCTCAACACCCGGTTACCTTCGCCTTTTTTGCCATGACAGGTTGCGCACTCTTTTCTGTACAAGCGACCACCTGCACGGGCATTCCCCGGAAAATGGGGAATATTCAATGATTTCTTGCTCTCTTCCAGGCGCCCCAGGGCATCGAAATCCTTCTTGTTTGCCGCATCTTCCCCGATCACGGAAATATGGGCCGGCAGGTCGATACTCGCCAGGTACGCCGTTATCGTGGCGACGTCCTTTGCAGGCAGCTCCCGGTCGTTGGCAAAGGGGATCATGGGAATGTTGATCCGCTTGCGATTCTTGAAGTGTTCCAACTGTCTCGCCAGATAAGCCGGGTTCATGCCAGCCAGCCGGGGGTATTCACCATCCGGCGTACCCTGTGCATAGACACCGTGGCAGGCGGCACAGATCTCCATAATATCTTCCGCATCTTCAGGATCAAAATCAGGAAGTCCGGCCTTCGCCGTGAGGGTTTGCGGCAGATGGTGTGCGATGCCCTTGTGGCAGTCGATACAGGTCTTACCCTCGTCCATGGCATCCTTGTGGATGCGTGCGGCAAAGCGCGCCTGCCCCTTCAGATCCATAACCGAGAAATTGTGGCAGTTGCGGCATTCCCGCGAGTCCGTCGCCTTCATCACCTTCCACACATGCTCAGCGAGTTGTGGACGCCGCGCCTCGAACTTTTCCCTGGTATCGATGGTGCCTTTGAGCCAGTGATAGACCTCATTGGAAGCCTGAATCTTGCGAATGACCTTGGGAATCCATTCCTTGGGCACATGACAATCCGGGCAGGCCGCCTGCACACCGGAAGGATTGGAAAAATGGACGGATGTCTTGTACTCCTGGTACACATTGTCATGCATTTCATGGCAGGAGATGCAAAACGACAGCGTATTGGTCGCTTCCATGACGGTATTGAAGCCGCCCCAGAGAACAACACCCAGCACTATCAGGCCAAGGGCACTCCAGATCGAACGCTTCTTACTCATGTGCTTTTTGTTCTGAATTCATATCTGGCGGCTCACCTGCATCTCTGCAAACAACACGGCCTGGCAAAGCCAGGCCGTGAACTGTTAACACAGTATTTCGCAAAAAAATCAGGGCGCCATCTTGGCAACATAGTCCGCTAACACATCCAGGTCCTCGTCACTGAAGCGTGGCTTGCCGTCAGGCGAGACCAGCACACCTTTCATGGCAACAGACTGACCGTTTGCACGTGCACCAGTCATGATGTCCTTTATCTGCTGCAATACATACGCCTTGTTCTGCCCTGCAATCTTTGGATAAGCCGGCATCAGTGGCGTTTTGCCGTCTTTGCCATGACATGCGGAGCACGTCATATACAAACGCTTGCCGGAAGCTGCGGAAGCAACACTGCCAACAGCGACAACTGCCAGCATAGCGGACAGGATAATCGTTTTACCGTATTTCTTAATCATTACTTCACGTTCTCCTGGAAAAAAATAAGGGGGGTACGAATACCCCCCCAAATTACATACTGAATGAGACCCCCGACACCTTGCCTTTAATCAAGGCAGGCATCGGGAATAGGCGCTTACTTGACTTTCTTGGCGCCATGCTCTTCCAGGTAGGTCTTGGCACGCAGACCGAGGTCGGCGGTCTTGACCTGATACTGCCACCACTGGTTCGCCCAAAGCATGGCGTTATTCCAGTCTTTCTTGGCAGCGGCTGCTTCAGACTTGGCCTTGGCTTCTTTTGCAAAGCCCAGCTGGTCAGTGGCATCCTCAACCAAGGCAACTACGGTCGGGAAATCCTTGTAGTTGTGGCTGGTGATGAAACCAACAACCTGGTTGATTACAGCCTGGGTATCGATGTTGGTCTTTACCTGCTTCTTGTAATCAGCTTCGGTGTAGTTGGTGCCCGCAACAATGCCGCCGGCTTCCTTCTTGTAGCCTTTTGGTTGAACCAGCAGATAGCCTTGCATCTCGAGGTGCAACGCGGAGCAGAACTCCGTGCAGTAGAAGGGATAGACGCCCGCTTTGTCTGCTACCAGAGTTGCGGTCGCGGTCTTACCAGGCTCAACTGACAGCTGAACATTGTGGCCATACATGGCGTAACCATGTACTTCGTCTTCGGCCCGCTCGAGGTTGGTGATGTGGATATGAACGGTATCACCTTCGGTCACCTCGATGATCTCAGGCGTCAGGTGAGAACGAATGGCTGTACCATACACATGCACGGTACACTTGCCACTGGCATCACAGCTGCGCTCGACCTTTTCACGACCGGCACGGGTTTTCCACTGGGAACGCTTGTCGAGGCGGCTGTTCCACCCAGACTTGTAGCGAATGCCAGGTTTC
>DTXR01000126.1 GCA_012962365.1 Chromatiaceae bacterium
CAGGTCTGGTGAGATTTTTCATATAGCTTGACGAATCAAGAGCTTGTGCTATGTGCCCCGATGGACTCACGGATTCAGGATCATATCTGGCAGGCCATATTCAGCGCCTCCGGCAGTAAACAAGCTGATTTTCCCGACCATTTGCGTATCAAGCACGAATAGATGAGAGCATTGCCCACGTATTCCCGGCCGGAACAGATGCCAATCAAAATATTTCAACCCATATAACTGTTTATAAATTTGACCTGGAACAAGTTTTTTTGTAGTTTTCAGGTTGAAACAATAAAGAACCGACTCGATACGGGTTCTCAATGAATAATAATTTTTTACACCAAAGGAAAATACAGGAGGATAAGTATGCCTAGTGGTGTCGTGAAGTGGTTTAACAATGCAAAGGGTTACGGTTTCGTTACCCCGAATGAAGGCGAAGAAGATGTGTTCGTGCACTTCTCCGCCATTGAAATGGACGGATACAAGACGCTCAAAGAAGGTCAGGCGGTGGAATTTGAAATCGAGCAGGGACCAAAAGGTCTGCACGCACAAAATCTCAAGTACACTGCCGAATAGTCTTTCAACTCTGTTTCAAGAAAAAAGCCTGCCGGGATGCATTCCGGCAGGATTTTTTTACTCTGTAACAAACACCTACATCCGAGCAATCATCGCATCACCAAAGGCCGAGCAGCTGAGCAGTTCCGCACCTTCCATGAGACGTTCCAGGTCATAGGTGACCGTCTTCTTCTGGATCGCGGCACCCATTGCCTTGATGATCAGATCAGCCGCTTCTGTCCAGCCCATATGGCGCAACATCATCTCCGCCGACAGAATCAGAGAACCGGGGTTCACCTTGTCCTGACCGGCATACTTGGGTGCGGTACCGTGTGTCGCTTCAAACATGGCTACGGTATCCGACAGATTGGCACCTGGGGCAATACCGATTCCACCTACCTGGGCAGCCAGTGCATCGGAGATGTAGTCGCCATTCAGATTGAGCGTGGCAATCACGTCATATTCTCTCGGACGTAGCAAAATCTGCTGCAGGAAGGCATCCGCAATGACATCCTTGACGACAATTTCCTTTCCTGTCTTGGGATTCTTGAAAGAACACCAAGGCCCGCCATCGAGTTCCACCGCACCGAATTCCTCTTTCGCCAGCTCGTAGCCCCATTCCTTGAAGGCGCCTTCGGTAAACTTCATGATATTGCCCTTGTGTACCAGAGTCACGGAATCCCGGTCGTTATCGATCGCATACTGAACGGCCTTGCGCACCAGGCGCCGCGTACCATCCCTGGAGACCGGCTTCACACCAATCCCGGAAGTCTCTGGGAAACGGATCTTGGTGACTCCCATCTCGTTCTGCAGGAAATCAATGACCTTCTTCACTTCGTCAGAGCCGGCAGCCCATTCCACGCCGGCATAGATGTCTTCGGAATTTTCGCGGAAAATGACCATGTCCGTGTATTCGGGATGACACAGGGGGCTGGGGGTGCCCGAGAAATAGCGCACGGGACGCAGACAGACATACAGATCCAGCACTTGGCGCAACGTCACGTTAAGGGAACGGATGCCTCCTCCCACCGGCGTGGTCAATGGCCCCTTGATGGACACGACATAGTCTTTGACCGCATCGAAGGTTTCTTCCGGCAGCCAGGTATCGCCCCCATAGACCTTTACCGCCTTTTCACCGGCATAGACTTCCATCCAGGCGATGGACTTCTCACCGCCATAGGCCTTTTCCACAGCCGCATCCACCACTTTCTTCATCACCGGCGTAATATCCACACCGATACCGTCACCTTCGATGAACGGCACCACGGGGTTATTCGGCACATTTAGGCTGTTGTCGGCGTTGACGGTAATCTTTTCTCCGCCGGCAGGAATTTCAATTTTTTCGTAAGACATCAAACATACCCTTTTTGCTATTGTATGGGGCACATTCTAACATTTTCGCCTTCACCATGACGCGCCTGATCCTGTTCAACAAGCCCTATGGAGTGCTCACTCAATTTACCGACAGGGAAGGACGCGCCGTACTGGCGGACTACATCCCCCTGAAAGGCGTGTATCCCGCAGGCAGGCTGGATCGCGACAGTGAGGGACTCCTGCTGCTCACCGACGATGGCAAGCTGGCTCATCGCCTCACCCAACCCGAAAAACGCACCTGGAAAACCTATTGGGTGCAGGTGGAGGGTGATCCGTCCGACGCCGAGCTCGAACCCCTGCGCACCGGCCTGGAGCTCAAGGACGGCCCCACCCTGCCTGCCCGGGCCCGGCTCATATCAGAGCCTGATATCTGGCCCCGTGATCCCCCGGTACGTTTCCGCGCCAACATCCCCGACCGCTGGCTGGAAATCCGTATTCAGGAAGGGCGTAATCGCCAGATACGGCGCATGACGGCAGCCATCGGCTTCCCCACCCTAAGATTGGTGCGCACGGCAATCGGCGATTGGCATCTGGGAGCGCTTCAGCCCGGGCAGTGGAAACAAATTCCCTATAAAATAGCCAGATGATATGGAAACCACATGTCACCGTCGCCGCTGTCATCGAGAACAATGACCGCTTCCTGCTCGTGGAAGAACAGATCGACGGCACCACTGTTTTCAATCAACCCGCCGGCCATCTGGAACAGGGAGAATCCCTGTTGGACGCGGTCAAACGCGAAGTGCTGGAAGAAACAGCCTGCCCCTTTCACCCCGAGGCACTCCTCGGCACCTATTTATACAAGCTGACGAAAAAGCAATGTTCCTTCCTGCGTTTCTGTTTCAGCGGTAATGTTGACGAACCAACTGCCGGGCGTTCTCTCGATAAGGAGATCATTGCCACCCACTGGCTGACGCTGGATCAGATCCAGGCTCAAAACAGCCGCCTGCGCAGCCCCATGGTTCTGCAGTGCATCAATGACTATCTCCAGGGCACACGACTTCCCCTGACTTGCCTGCACGACCTGGAAGCATGAGTAAAGGCAAGGTCATCATCGGACTTTCGGGCGGTGTCGATTCCGCCGTGGCCGCTTTATTGCTCAAGGATCAGGGCTGGCAGGTGAAGGCCCTGTTCATGAAGAATTGGGAGGAAGACGACGATACGGAGTACTGCGCCGCCGCCGAAGATCTCGCCGATGCCCAGGCCGTGGCCAACCGGCTGGGTATTCCCCTGCACAGCATGAACTTTTCAGCTGAATACTGGGATCGGGTATTCAGGTATTTCCTGGATGAATACAAAGCGGGACGGACACCCAACCCGGACGTGCTGTGCAACCGGGAAATCAAGTTCAAGGCATTTCTCGACCACGCCTTGGAGATGGGCGCCGATTACATCGCGACAGGTCACTATGCCAGAAAATCCTGCGACACACGCTGCCACCTGCTTCAGGCCGCAGATGACAACAAGGATCAAACCTACTTTCTCTACATGCTGGGGCAACACGCCCTGAAGCACAGCCTCTTCCCCCTGGGCGATCTTACCAAGCCTCAGGTACGGGAAATGGCCAGGGATGCGGGTTTCGACAATTACAGGAAAAAGGACAGCACCGGTATCTGCTTCATCGGGGAACGGCGCTTCCGGGATTTTCTCTCGACCTATCTACCCGCCAACCCGGGCGAGATCCGAACTCCCGAAGGGGAAGTTATCGGTCAACACCAGGGATTGATGTATTACACACTGGGACAACGTCAAGGGCTGGGCATCGGTGGGGTTGCCGGTTCAGATGAAGCCCCCTGGTTTGTCGCAGCCAAGGATCTGGAACACAATATCCTCATTACGGTGCAGGGACATGATCATCCGCTATTGTTTTCCAGCCACCTCGAAGCGGAGCAACTGCACTGGACATGCGGCCATCCACCCGCAAAAAGCTTTATTGCAAAAGCCCGCTGTCGTCACAGGCAGCCCTTGCAGGACTGCAAGGTAACCATCGGGAACGACCGTATGAAGGTGGATTTCGAACTCCCCCAGCGTGCCGTCACGCCCGGACAGTCTGTAGTATTATATGTGGATCAGGAATGTCTCGGCGGAGGAATCATTCGCTGATGAGCAGAAAATATACAGACAGGGATCATGCACTGATTCTTGCAGGTGTATTCCAGAGCGCCCGGTTGACGTTTGAACTGGCCCGTTACGGTAGAACGTTGGAAGACGCGCTGACTGCCAGCATTGCTTCCCTGTTCCAGACCAGCCCTGACTCTGTGGAAGCCGTCTTTGGCTCCCCCAAGAACCTCACCCTGGGTCTGCACCATTTCATCACACAACTGGAATCTCCTGCGGACAGAAACCCAGAGCTTACCCAGTACAGTATTCGGCTGCTCCAACTGGGGCGAAAACTGTTTCTCAACAAGGAGAAACTGACTACGCTGGCGTCAGACCTGAGGGACTTCCAATCCCGTATCGATGCTTTCGATTTTGAAAAACACACCCAATACAGCCAACTGGCCATGATTTATCAGGATAATATCAGTAGAGTATCACCCCGGGTCATGGTACAGGGAGAGCCGCTGCATCTGGAAAACCCGGACACCGCTGCCCGCATTCGCAGTGCCTTGCTGGCTGGTGTCAGGGCGGCCCATCTGTGGTATCAATGCGGTGGAAAACGCTGGCATTTGTTGACCCGGCAGCAACGACTGTTGGCTGCCGCACATAAACTTCTGGAGGAAGAAACATGAACATCACCCAATCCATTTCCGCAGTTGCCGCCATTTCCCTCGCTTTGCTTCTTGGCGCCTGCTCGGAAGAAAGTCAAAAGGAAATAAAGGAAGCAGGTAAAGAAACCAAGGAAGCGGCCGTTGCCGTGGGCAAGGACATCAAACAGGGTGCCGAGGTCGCAAAGGAGAAAACCATAGAAGCCTATAACGAAGTCAAGCAGGACGCCGTAGAAGCTGCACAGGTCGTGGCAGAGAAAAGCGGTGAATATTACGAAACCGCCAAGCAGAAACCGGAGAATATTACGAAGTGGCCAAGGAGAAGTCCGGCGAAATCTATGAGGCTGCCAAGAAGGACGCCGGTGTCATGGTTCAGGATGAAAAATACCTGGAACCTCAGGGCACCCCTCCATCTGAAGCCAGCTCTGCAGACAAGCCCTGAACCACAAGTTTTGCCCCCAACCGGGGGCAATTCACTTTGACCCGGAAATTACACCGGATCATGGGAACAATGGACTCTCCGTTAAAATTCCGGATTCCGGTGCAATTTCCAGGTTAAAATCCCCGCATTTCCCCTTTTTTCACGGAGTTCTACCCCATGAGCAACAGCTTCAACGCCCGGGACAACCTGGAAGCCGGCGGCAAGTCCTATGAAATCTACCGCCTGGACGCCGTCGAAAGCAGCGCCCGCCTGCCCTTCGCCACCAAGATTCTACTGGAAAACCTGCTGCGTAACGAAGACGGCGTGACCGTTACCCGAAGCGACATCGAGGCCCTGTCCAACTGGGACAGCCAAGCCGAACCCAGCCAGGAGATC
>DTXR01000127.1 GCA_012962365.1 Chromatiaceae bacterium
AAATGCATATACATCACTACAATAAAGACTCTGTGATCTTTTATGAAGGCGATAGTAGTGAGTACTTGCAAATACTTTTAGAGGGTACGGTGAAGAAGCGCATGATGACGTGAGGCAGGCCGGCGGTACCGATCATCAGGGACATGGTATAGACGAACATGTTCAGAGTGCTTATTCGCGTATTCGTCGTGTACTCCTGGAAACCCAGCCCTTTCAGTGTGGCATCCAGCTTGTCCAGCAGAAACATGCCGCTGCCGTCTGTCATGGTGCTGCCCAGTCCGATCTGGGGAATGGGGTTGCCGGTGAGGTGCACGGAGATGAATACCGCAGGTACGGTGTAGGCAAAGATCAGCACGCAGTACTGTGCGATCTGGGTATAGGTGATGCCTTTCATGCCGCCCATGACCGCATAGATAAACACGATGCCCATGCCGATATACAGGCCGGTGTCATAGTCGGTTTCCAGGAAACGGGAAAAGGCCACGCCGATACCTTTCATCTGGCCGATTACATAGGTAATGGAGGCGATGATCAGGCAGATAACCGCAAGAATACGGGCTGACCTGCCATAGTAGCGATCACCGATGAACTCGGGTACCGTGAACTTGCCGTATTTACGCAAGTAGGGCGCGAGCAGCATGGCGAGCAGCACATAGCCGCCGGTCCATCCCATGAGGAATACTGAACCGCCATAGCCATAGAAGGCGATGAGGCCGGCCATGGAGATGAAGGATGCGGCGGACATCCAGTCGGCAGCCGTCGCCATGCCGTTCAGAACAGGCGGTATACCCTTGCCCGCGACATAGAAGTCACTGGTGGACTTGGCGCGCGCCCAGATGGCAATGCCGATATACAGGGCAAAGGTGGCGCCAACCACGATATAAGTTAGTGTTTGCAGATCCATTTATCGATTCCTCTTTAGTCTTCGCGGACGCCAAATTCATGGTCCAACTTGTTTGCACGCCAGGCGTAGAAAAAAGTCAGTGCCACGAAGGTGTAGATGGAACCTTGCTGGGAAAACCAGAAGCCAAGCTTGTAGCCACCAAGGCGGATGGTGTTCAGCTGTTCAGCGAACAGGATGCCGAACACGAACGAGGCAAGGAACCAGACCACCAGGCAACCAAATACCAGGCGCAGGTTCGCTTTCCAGTAAGAAGCGTGTTTGCTCATCGGATTTACTCTCTCTTGTGTAATGGAGGTAGATTGTTTTTTTGCACAAATACACCGGTGTTTACCGGGCATCAGGATCAAAGTAGCAAAATACACGCCAAATTCTAAGGCAATGAAATAATGGGGAAAACTTCACATTAAGGCGCTATATCAGCCGATTGTGTTACGAAAGGTAACGTCTTGCGTGTAAATAGGTAACAGTTGGGTTGTTGTCAGGCAGTGTGTACCTGATTCAGGTGAAATCATATTCTGAATGGGGTGTCGTCTTGTTAATAGCAAGAAGTCGGGTCGCCGGTACGCGGAATGCCGAGCTTCTGGCGGCGTTCCCAGAGCGTCTTTCGGCTGATACCGAGCTGTTTCGCCAGTTCCGTTTCGGTCATTTCGTGCTGGTGACTGAGTACAAATTGTTTGAAGTAGTCTTCCAGGGAGAGATCGACCGGCGCCGGATGCTTTTCACTGGCCGGCTCGATTCCAAGCAGGTCGGTGCCAATCTCGTTTCCTTCGGCGAGAATCACTGCACGTTCGATAGCATTTTTCAGCTCACGTCTGCCCTGAGGAAGGAGACAAAAGCGCCCATGAAGAACAGCACCACAAAGAGGGAGAGGACCACAATATCCCATAGTACTCCGGCCA
>DTXR01000128.1 GCA_012962365.1 Chromatiaceae bacterium
ATCGTCTATACGGATATCGGGCGTGACGGCATGATGACAGGCTGCAATGTGGAAGCCACAGCAAAGCTGGCCGATGCCATCAATATCCCCGTCATCGCCTCTGGCGGCATCACCAATTTGCGCGACATCGAAGCTCTATGCAAGGCAAAGACCAATAACATCATGGGCGCCATTACGGGACGGGCCATCTATGAGGGCACCCTGGATTTCGCTGAAGGTCAAAAACTGGCCGATGAACTGAGCTGCTGACATGGGCCTGGCGAAACGCATCATTCCCTGCCTGGACGTGGACAATGGCCGCGTCGTGAAGGGCGTACAGTTCGTGGACATCCGCGATGCCGGTGATCCCGTGGAAGTGGCCCGCCGCTACAACGAAGAAGGTGCCGACGAGATAACTTTCCTGGATATCACGGCCAGCTCTGACGATCGCGAGACCATTGTGCATGTGGTGGAGCAGGTGGCCTCTGAAGTGTTTATTCCCCTTACCGTGGGTGGCGGCATCCGCAAGATCGAGGACGTGCGGCGCATGCTCATGGCCGGTGCTGACAAGGTGGCTATCAATACCGCGGCCGTGTTCAATCCTGAATTCGTCAAGGAAGCAGCGGACAGCATCGGCTCCCAGGCCATCGTGGTGGCCATCGATGCCAAGTCGGTTGCCGAAGGGCGCTGGGAGATTTTCACCCACGGCGGCCGCAAACCCACAGGCATCGATGCTATCGAATGGGCCAGGAAGATGACGGACTACGGGGCTGGCGAGATTCTGCTCACCAGTATGGACCGCGATGGTACAAAGATCGGATTCGACAACAAGTTGACACGGGCGGTGGCCGAAGCCGTGAGCATACCGGTTATCGCATCCGGTGGTGTGGGGAACCTGCAACACCTGGTGGATGGCGTGAAGGAAGGGGGTGCCGATGCCGTGCTGGCTGCTTCCATCTTCCACTTTGCCGAGTACAGTATCGGTGAGGCCAAACGCTTCATGGCAGAGCAGGGCGTAGAGGTGCGGTTGTAATGGATACCCTGCAGCAACTCGCCAAAGTTCTGAAGGAACGCAAGTCGGCGGAGCCCGACAGTTCCTATGTGGCCAGCCTTTATCACAAGGGCCTGGATGCCATCCTCAAGAAGATCGGTGAGGAAGCGACGGAAACCGTGATGGCAGCCAAGGACGGAGACAGGGATAAGATTGTTTATGAAACTGCAGACTTGTGGTTTCACAGCATGGTGCTGCTGGCCCACGTCGATTTGGGACCAGAAGACATACTGAAAGAACTGGAGCGGCGCTTCGGCCTGTCGGGTCTGGAAGAAAAAGCCAGCCGCAAGGCCGAATAGGCTATCATGCAGCATTGATAGTGCCGATACCGATGAGGGTACGGCTAAAATTATTTTTTTGGAGAGTGATCTATGGGTTTTGGTGGAATCAGTATCTGGCAGCTGTTGATCGTACTGGTAATCGTACTGTTGCTGTTTGGCACAAAGCGTTTGCGCAACATGGGTTCTGACCTGGGTACAGCCTTCAAGGGTTTCAAAAAGGCCGTGAGTGACGGTGAAACCAAAGAAAAGGAAAAACTGACCGAAGCTTCCAATGAAGAATCGGTTATCGAAGGTGAAGCCAAAAGAGAAAAAGACAAGGCAGATTCCTGAGAGGGGGTAATCTTCCATGTTTGATGTCGGTTTTTTCGAACTGCTGCTGATTTCGGTAGTGGCATTGCTGGTGATTGGCCCCGAACGCCTGCCCAAGGTGGCGCGTACGGCTGGCTTGTGGATCGGGCGTGGGCGCAAGATGCTCGGTTCTGTAAAAGCTGATATCGAGAAGGAGCTCAAGGCGGAAGAACTCAAAAAGATCCTCGAAGAACAGACAGGTTCCAATGCGGTGCATGAAATCCTGGATGATTCACGCGCTGCGCTCAATGATATCAAGAAGGAAACCGAGTCTGTGGTCAAAAAAGCCGGTGATACGGTAAAGGCTGCAGATGAAGCTGATCCGGAAACCGTGACCTGGAAATCAGGTTCAGACGAGAAATGACGGATAGCACAGCACCTGACATCGAGCAGCCGTTCATGTCCCACCTGCTGGAGCTGCGCGACCGCCTGTTGCGCGCGGTGCTGGTGGTTCTTCTCGCTTTCCTCGTGTTGTTCCCCTTCGGTAACGATATATATCAATTCATCGCGCAACCCCTGATGGCAGTGATGCCGGAAGGCACCTCCATGATCGCCACCAAGGTGGCCTCTCCCTTCCTCACGCCCTTCAAGCTGAGCCTCATCGCTGCGGTATTCATCAGTATGCCTTACCTGTTGTATCAGCTGTGGGGTTTCATTGCGCCCGGACTCTATGCCCACGAAAAGCGCATGGCGATGCCCTTGCTGGCATCCAGCGTCGTGCTTTTTTATCTAGGCGCAGCTTTCGCCTATTTCGTGGTTTTTCCTCTGGTGTTCAAATTCTTCACCAGCGTCACGCCGGAAGGTGTGGCCGTGATGACGGATATCTCCGAATATCTGGACTTCGTGCTGACCCTGTTCTTTGCCTTTGGCATGGCGTTCGAAATCCCCATAGCCACTATCCTGCTGGTATGGATGGGCATGACGACGCCGGAAAAACTGGCGGGCAAGCGTCCCTATGTCATCGTGGGCGCCTTTGTTATCGGTATGCTGCTGACGCCCCCGGATATCATATCCCAAACATTGCTGGCCTTGCCCATGTGGGTGCTGTTTGAAGCGGGCATTATTTTCTCCCGTTTCTTCGTCCGTGCAAAAGATGAGGAGGACGATGAGTCTGCTGATGATCCGGAAACAGCGGCCGGCGCGAGCGTGGCCACAGCGCCGGTGCATAGTGGGGCGGAAGAAGAGGAAGAATTCAAACCCCTTTCCGACGAGGAAATGGAAGCCGAGCTGGATCGTCTTGAAGCAGAGCTCGATGATGAAGAAGCCAGCTGGCATGATGAGCCGGAAGAAAAGGAGGAAGCCGGGACTCAGAACCCGGTGGACAACAAGCTGGAACGCATCAATCGCTTGCGTGAGGACATGGACTTCGATGCGGCGCGCAAGCTGCTGTATGAAGTTCTGGTTGAAGGCAACGACGAGCAGGTGGTCGTGGCGAAAAACATTCTCTCCCAACTCGATGACTGAGCAGTGATCAGGTATCTGCTGATTCTGCCGCTGCTGCTGACTAGCCTGTCGGTCTCGGCACTGCAGAATCAGCTTGCCGACAATCCGTCCCCCTACCTGGCCATGCACGGCCAGGATCCCGTAGCCTGGCAGGTCTGGAACGCCGAAACCCTGGAGCTGGCCAGAAAGGAAGGCAAGCTGCTGTTCGTGTCCAGCGGTTATTTCGCTTGCCACTGGTGCCATGTCATGCAACGCGAAAGCTATCAGAATGCGGCCGTCGCCGCGTTGCTGAATGAATACTTTATTCCCGTAAAAGTGGATCGGGAGTTGAATCCTGCACTGGATGAGCATCTCATCGATTTCGTGCAGCGCACCCAGGGACGCGCCGGCTGGCCGTTGAATGTCTTTCTGACTCCAGAAGGTTATCCAGTCGTGGGCATGACCTATCTGCCAGCCGAACGGAAATCTCTTATCGGATCTACGACTCGAGTTTGACAGCGACTGTCTGCGTAGTAGATTTACCTACGGGCGCACTATTGGGGCTACTGTCAGTATATGCTGTAGGCG
>DTXR01000129.1 GCA_012962365.1 Chromatiaceae bacterium
CAGTAACGGCTCAGGCGAGTGCCCTGCCTGCGGGCAGTTGGTCGTTTGGCCAAGTCATATTGACACCCTCATCGGGATCGGTACAGGCGTTTCCAGTCGCGTTATCCTTCAACCCGCCACCATCAAAGCCTGGCGGGAGCTATGTGCTAACCACCAGTGTGGACGATTCAAATTGTGATACGGGATATGGCGGGTATTTCGATCTTGAGCAGAGCAGCATCTATCCGGAACCAAGCCTGACAGGGGACACAAAGCTCTGGAGCGCGTTTTCCGGACAGAATCCCATAAACTTCTATGGAATAGAGTATGCCGGACTTGCTTTTTCGGATGATGGCTTCGTCGTGTTCGACTGGGAGAACAACTACGGCGGTTCTGTCCATGTCCCCCAGTCGATTCCCAATGCCAGGCTGCCAAACAATCTGGTGGCCATGCTCTGGAGTGATCTGGAAGTCTTGTATGACGATGGTAGCGGTGTCGAGGAGATCAAAGGTATTACGCTGGCTGTGGCCGGTGCAGACACTTCCATTATCGAATACGATGGCCCGGTATTGTGGAACACCAGCACGTCCGTGGGTGACTTCGAGATTCTGATCCACAGCACCGTGGACAATACTCCCGGCAAACCGGAAATCGTTATCGCTTTTGATAACCTGAACCCGACAGCGTTACCTGACCTGGCGACGATCGGTGTTGAGAGTATTGGTGGATTGGCGGCAGATGTATATCTGAACAATGCGGATCCTGCTGGCCTCAGTGACGGCCTCATGGTCTGTTTCGACTATCAGGATCATCCTGGCAACTGCCGGGACTACTGGGTGCTGGATGACAGGAACAGCTTCACCGAAGCAGGCTATGAAGCCAGAAAAGCCATTTTTGCTGGAAAAGAGTTCACCCTGGGAGCGGGGGACAACCTGGCGCTGCAGACAGCTGCTGGCGGTAGCGTAAACCTTTTTCCCGGCTTCACGGTGGCGGTCGGCGCTTCCCTGAGCGTGATCGTGGATGCCGCGGGCGTTTGCCCGCCGTAGCGGTTTTTTACCGCTGGCTTTGACGAAGGGGGCGAAAGCCCCCTGTTTTTCGGCGCTGGGGCCTGATTCAGGGTATAATCCGCCCCCTTTTCTCGAATCCGGCTCAAAATCTGTGATCAGTCAACTCCGAAATATCGCCATCATCGCCCACGTCGACCATGGCAAGACCACCCTCGTCGATGAACTCCTGAAGCAGTCCGGTACGCTGGGCGAACGTTTCGGTGAGGTGGAGCGGGTGATGGACTCCAATGACCTGGAAAAGGAGCGAGGGATCACCATACTGTCCAAGAATACGGCCATCAAATGGGGTGAGTACCGTATCAACATCGTGGACACCCCGGGACACGCGGATTTCGGCGGTGAGGTGGAGCGGGTGCTGTCCATGGTGGATTCCGTGCTGCTGCTGGTGGATGCCGTCGAGGGCCCCATGCCCCAGACGCGCTTCGTTACCCAGAAGGCTTTCGAGCACGGTCTGCGTCCTATCGTGGTGGTGAACAAGATCGACCGCGATGGCGCCCGCCCCGACTGGGCCGTCGACCAGGTGTTCGATCTGTTCGATCGTCTGGGCGCCACGGATGAGCAACTGGATTTCCCCATCATCTATGCCTCAGCCATCAATGGTTATGCTTCCGATGACAGCGATGTGCGTGAGGGTGACATGACGCCGCTGTTCCAGGCCATCGTCGATAATTGTCCGGCGCCGGAGGTGGACCCGGACGGCCCTTTCCAGATGCAGATCTCCAATCTGGACTACAGCAGCTATGTGGGTGCCATCGCCGTGGGCCGCATCACGCGGGGCAAGGTAAAGCCCAACCAGCAGGTGATCGTGCACAAATACGATGGCGAAGAGCACAAGGCCAGAATCGGCATCGTCTATGGTTACATGGGCCTGCAACGCCACGAAGTGCCTGAAGCCAGCGCAGGCGATATCATCGCCATCACCGGTATCGAGGCGCCCAATGTTTCGGACACCCTCTGTGATCCCGAGCATGTGGAGGCACTGCCCCTCCTCACCGTGGACGAACCCACCGTTTCCATGACCTTCCAGGTCAACACCTCGCCTTTTGCGGGTAAGGAAGGCAAGTATCTGACCTCGCGCCAGCTCAAGGAGCGCCTGGAGCGCGAACTGATTGCCAATGTGGCGCTGCGCGTGGAGGAGGGCACCGACCCGGAGAAATTCAAGGTCTCCGGCCGCGGGGAATTGCATTTGTCCATCCTGCTGGAAAACATGCGCCGGGAAGGCTTCGAACTGGCGGTGTCCCGTCCCGAGGTCATCTTCCGCGAGATCGATGGCGAGGTGTGTGAACCTTACGAGCAGTTGACCGTCGATGTGGAAGAACAGCACCAGGGCGCCATGATGGAAGCTCTGGGAGCACGCAAGGGGCAGCTCAAGGATATGACCCCTGACGGTACCGGCCGGGTGCGCCTTGACTACATCATTCCATCACGTGGTTTGATCGGCTTCCAGACCGAGTTCATGACCAGTACCTCGGGTACCGGCCTCATGTATCACGTGTTCGATCACTATGGTCCGGCGCAGCATGGTGGCATTGCACCACGCAGCAACGGTGTGCTCATCTCCAACAGCATGGGCAAGGCCCTGGCCTATGCCCTGTTCAACCTGCAGGAGCGCGGCAAGCTGTTCGTGGAGCACGCCCAGGATGTCTATGAAGGGCAGATCATCGGCCTGCATGCCCGCGACAATGACCTGACCGTGAACCCGACCAAGGGCAAGCAACTGACCAACGTGCGTGCGTCCGGCAAGGATGAATCACTGATTCTCACTCCGCCGGTGGTTTTCTCGCTGGAGCAGGCGCTGGAATTTATCGAAGATGATGAACTGGTGGAAATCACGCCATCCGCCATTCGGCTGCGCAAGAAATTTCTCAAGGAACACGAGCGCAAGAAAGCGCGCCGCGAACAGACCTGAAAGTCTGTTCGTTGGGCGCTTCACCGTGTTTATTTACCCAACAGGCACTCTCGAGGATGGATGGAAGCTCAGCTGTGGGCGCCAGCGCGGCGTTTTTCCTGCAGCCAGTTCCTGAAACCGCCTGCAAGCAATTTCAGCAACAGCCAGACGAAGCTCAGCAGCCTGGGCATCAGAAGAAGGACGGACTTCCAGGCAGGTTCGTCTTTTTCGTTGCCGTCGGCGGCCTTTGGAAAGGCGATGCACATGATCTGTCTGCCCTGGTTGGTGTGAATTTACGCAGTTTAGGCCCGCTTTAATCCTCATTGCCATGATAAATGTCAGGCCGCAGGTTGGGTGGCATCTGCAGGAAATAGCCCTCTTCTTCCAGCTGTTGCATGACTTTTATCGTGTCTGCCCTCGCAAGCGGGCGGTTTTCATGCAGTTCCAGCTCCATCACCAGGCTGGGCTGGCCAAAACCTGCCATGAGCAACTCGGGCACGGCGTCGAAATCCTCCTCACAGGCCAGATACAGGTACATTTCATCTTTTTTGCTACTCTTGTAGATCCAGCAGGTTTTGTTCATTTGCGCTATTATTAAAAATATGAAAACGATCATCTATTCTACTTTGATTTTGTGGGGGCTGAGTGGTTGTGCATCAAAGCTGCCACAGACCATCGCCGAGCCGCCAACGGAGATGATCAGCGCCCAACAAGTTCAGCAGCAACCTGAATCGTTCGGGGGAAAACAGGTGCGTTGGGGGGGCGAGATACTGGAAGTCGTCAATTCGGAACAGCATACCGATGTACTGGTCGTCGGGCGGGCGCTGGAAAAGGATGGCGAGCCCATCGGGGGCAGTACGGTGGATGCCCGTTTCATTGCCCGCTTTCCGGGGTTTCAGGAGCCTTCGGACTATCCTGCGGACAAGCGCTTGACGGTCAGCGGATCAGTTGCCGG
>DTXR01000130.1 GCA_012962365.1 Chromatiaceae bacterium
CACTCTTCTTCACCGCCTAGGCTCAGGGTGCCATCAGTTCCTCACACCCTCTATAGCTTCTATCACGCGACACTATTATTATGGTTGTGTTGTGCTGGACGCTATAATGGGCCGATGGTGGCGAAATGTGCCGAGACTTAGCATCGTAATACCAACGTATAATGAGCGAGAAAACCTACCAATACTGCTTGAGAAGCTCGAGAAAACCCTTCACAACATCGATTTTGAAACAATTGTTGTCGACGACGATAGCCCCGACAGAACATGGGAGCTAGCTAGAGAACTTGCTAGGACAAAGTATCCTTGGCTTAGAGTTATAAGACGTGTTGGCGAACGTGGACTTGCATCAGCAGTCATCAGAGGATTTTCAGAGGTTCCTTAGTGCTTCCTTTACCATTTCCATGGCTTCAACAAGGCGATGACCAATGCTACCAGCGCTAAAATAATGAATAATTCTATAAACACTTTCTTGAGGTTCTCATAATGGATCTGACCAGTATAGAGCTGCCAGGCTCCAGAATTACGGATATCAAACTTGATGGCGACGACGTGCGCGTTCGCTTCGAGCCGGCTTATCTGATCAAGACCATGACAGGTTCGGAAGAGCGTACCAAGTGGCGGCAGAATATTGAACTGGTTTTCGAAAATGCCGAATTGCTGGAAGGTGGTACGCTTGATCTGCCGGCTACCTGCAGTGGCGGTGATGTTGGTGAGAACATCTATACCTACCGGGACATGATCCCCGTCCCACTGGAAAGCCGTGGCCAGGCGCATTGTGATCTTGGTGTAGAAGGGGGCGCGGTGCGTATCCGGGTCCAGGCCGAAGGGGTCAGGCTTGCTCGTGAAGATATTCCGAGGTACATCGAACATCTGCGGAGTTGATGTGCCTTCTGAGCGCACGGATTCAGGGTGCATTAAATCCGGCTGGCGATGGGTTACTCGATGTCGAGCTGCTGTTTCGTCTCCTTGAGATAATCGTCGGCGAAGGCGCGCAGATCTGTTGCCAGGATACTATTTGGCGTATCCAGGCGAAGCTTCCGCAGTGCCGGTATCTGGGGCAGCGGCGGTGGCGGGTTGCTCTTGTCTTTGCGGCTGATCTGTACGCAGGCGCGGGCTGCGATGACGATATCGACCAGGCTGGGCTTGTCGTTGCCATGGTCATACAGCCATTCCGTGGAATCACAGATGTGCTGGGCCAGGGAATGAAAGATGTTCCAGTGCGACAGCACCATGCGTCCGGTTTCCTTGCTGAACATCAGCGTGCAGTCTTGCAGTTCCTGCGGAGAAATTTCGCGGTAGAAGTTGTAGGCGTAGCTGATGATGGTAATTTCGCCTGTGTTGTGCAGCAGGCCCGCCAGTTCGGCTTCACCAGGATCTTCCAGGCCGAGGTCTACCGCCAGGCGCCTGGCTACAGCGGCCACGCAGATACTGCGCTCCCAGGCATGAGCGAAAGCTTCCTGCAGGTTCAGGGCACGGGGATCACGCGATTCCCTGAACAAATTCATGAAGGCCAGTCTGCGCGTCGTTTTCAGGCCAATTTGGTTGATGGCCGAGATGATGCTGGGCACGGCACCACCGGGACGGTGCTGGATTTGTGCCGCCTTCAGCAGTTTGAGCGACAGTACGGGGTCGAGCATGGCCCACTTGCCGATCGAAACTGCTTTACTAGATGGTTCCATGATCCGGCGGCTGACGCTCAGGGAAATGGGATGCCAGGACAGAATCGTCAGCTTGTGCTTTTGCAGGTCTTCGTAGATATGCGCGACCATCTGTGCCGAAAAGTCGGCATTCTCTTCGCTGGTTTCCTCGACCAGATAGTGGGAAGAAAGCATTTCCGAGGAATCGTCGAGATCCGTCAGTTCATCCAGCAGCGAGTTGCTGATCTTGATGTACTGCACCGGCGTGAGGGCGGAAACACGATACCGACTGGGGCGCAGGCGTGATAGCGGAGAGCTGGCAGCGGCATCCGTATGCTTGATGACGCGCTGACGCCCGTCAGCCGCTTCCATCAGTACATTGCCCTTGACCAGGAAAAGGCTGTAGGGTTCTTCGTCACCCAGATCTATCAAAAGGGTGCGTTTTTTAACCTTCACCCAGTCTGCCTGATCTACGATTTCAAGCAGCTTGTCATAAGACAGATCCGAAAGCGGTGTGAAGCGTCGCAGTTCCTCTACGGATTTTTCAGAAGTGCTCATCTCGACTGGTTCTCCATCCCTTCATTATAGGCAGTTTTCAGCGATAGAGGAGAGTCCGGGAAGCAATAAATGCGTCAACAGCCGCATTTCGATGGCGTGGCTTCGTTAAGCAGCAGGCTGCCGGTAATCTGCCCCACTTCCGCCAGTTGCTGGCGTTCGATGTATTCCAGGATGCCGGTGTTGATTTTTTTGCAGGCCAGGGGGTCGTAAAATAGGGCTGTGCCTACGCCCACCGCGCTGGCTCCGGCAATGAGGAATTCCAGGGCATCTTCTGCCGTGGTGATGCCTCCCTGGCCGATGATGGGAATGCCATGCTCTTTGGCCACTTGGTAGACCTGATGTACCTTGAGCAATGCCACCGGCTTGATCGCCGGGCCGGAAAGCCCGCCTTGGTTGTTGCCAATGACCGGTGAGCGGCTTTCGATATCGATGGCCATGCCCATGAGGGTGTTGATTACCGCCAGGCCATCGGTGCCGGCCTCGATACAGCGTTTGGCATTGTGAGCAATATCTGTCTGATTGGGCGATAGTTTGGTAATCAGTGGCTTGTTCGTTACCTTGCGACAGGCTTCCACTACCCGGGCAGACATGTCGGGGTCGTTGCCGAAGGCCACGCCGCCCTCCTTCACATTGGGGCAGGAGATATTGATCTCGATGGCATCGATGGGTGAGTCGTCGAACTTGCGGGTGACTTCCTCGTATTCCTCCAGGGTAGAACCGGAGACATTGGCGATGAAGCGGGTTTCCTCGAAATCCAGCTTGGGCAGAATGCCGGAAATGACCTGATCGACACCGGGGTTCTGCAGGCCGATGGCATTGAGCATGCCACCGGGAGTTTCATATACCCTGTGTGGTGCGTTGCCAGGGCGGGCTCCGCCCGTTGTGCCTTTGAGGCAGATGGCTCCGGCATCCTGATTGGAGAATCCTTCCACACGGGTGTATTCTTCGCCAAACCCGACACAGCCGGAAAGCAGCACCAGCGGTGTGTGAAATTTCAGTCCACAATAATCCACGGCAAGCCGGGGGTCGTGCATAGTCAGGCTCCAGGGAGGCAGAAAGTGTTCAATCTTGTATTGTATCAGCCAGAGATACCACCAAACACAGGAAATATCATCCGTCTGTGCGCGAACACCGGTTGCAGATTGCATTTGATAGAGCCGTTGGGGTTTGATCTGGGGCATTCCCGTCTGAAGCGCGCCGGTCTGGATTACCACGAATTCGTTGGCGTGGAATTGCATGGCTCTTATGAGGATATGCTGCAAAGCCTGGATTGCCCCCGGGTGATGGCTTTCAGTACCAAGGGAAAAGCCGCACACGCCAGTGCCGCCTACGAGCCGGACGATGTGCTGCTGTTCGGCCCGGAAACCCGGGGGCTGCCAAAAGAGATACTGGACAGCCTGCCTGCAGAACAATGTCTGCGGGTTCCCATGCTGCCGGATCAGCGCAGTCTGAATCTGTCCAATGCGGCCTCGGTGGTGGTTTATGAAGCCTGGCGGCAATGGGGTTTTGCTGGAGCCGCGCTGTAGTGTTTGCGGCTCAGGTATTGTTCCGGGTGAGGGATGTATTCCAGTTTGCCGCGTCCATCGGCCTGCCGAAAAAATAGCCCTGAGCCTGTTCACAGCCGGTTTCGTTCAGGAAAGCGACTTGTTCCCCTGTTTCCACACCTTCGGCGATGACCGACAGCCCCAGTCGGCCACCCATGGCGATGACCGCATCGGCAATAGCCATGTCATTGGAATCATAGGGAATGTCGCTTATGAAAGAGCGGTCGATCTTTATCTTGTGAATGGGCAGCTTTTTCAGATAACTCAGGGAAGAATAGCCAGTGCCAAAATCGTCGATGGCCAGGGTGACGCCTAATTCCCGCAGTTCCTGCAACTGCTCCACCGCAGCATCGGCCTGTTGCATGATAAAGCCCTCGGTTACCTCAAGTTCCAGTCGAGAAGCATCCAGGCCGCTCTCGTCGAGCGCCTTTCGTACTTGAGACACCACACGGCCACGCTGAATCTGCGGGCCGGCGACATTTACGGCCACCCGGCCGAAATCCAGTCCGGCCTCGATCCACTCACGGGCTTGCAGGCAGGCATGTTTCAGCACCCATTCGCCAATCGCAATGATCAGGCCGGATTCTTCCGCAATGGGAATGAAGCGTGAAGGTGGAATCAGGCCCAATTCCGGATGGTGCCAGCGTAGCAGTGCTTCGGCGCCGATGATCTCGTTGGTTCGCAGATTCACTTGTGGCTGATAGACCAGATAGAGTTCTTCCCGCTCCATAGCCCGGCGAAGACTGTTTTCCAACAAAACCTGTTCGTAGGCATTCTGCGTGAGCTCTTCCTTGTAGAACTGGTAAGTATCACGTCCTTCATCCTTTGCACGATACATGGCCGCGTCGGCATTGCGCAAAAGAATTGCCGGCTCATTGCCGTCACGCGGATAGATGCTGATGCCCAGGCTGGCGGTGACGCAAACCTCCTGTGCTTCGAGAATAAAGGGCGAAGTGAAAATGGCCATCAGTTTCCTTGCTATCGCAATCACATCTTCTACTTTATCCATGCCTTCGAGCAGCAACACAAATTCATCGCCGCCGATACGCGCTACTGTATCGTCCTGGCGAACCATGGCGACGAGTCTCTCTGCCACCAGGCGCAACAGTTCGTCGCCCGCCGGATGCCCGAGACTGTCGTTGATGTGTTTGAACCGATCCAGATCCAGAAACAGCAGTGCCAAAATGGTTTGGTGCCTGTCGGCATGACGGATAGCCTGCTCCAGGCGCTCGTTCAACAGGAGCCGGTTGGGCAGTCCTGTGAGCGCATCGTGATGGGCGAGGAAATTGAGCTGCTCTTGGGAACGCTTTATCTGGCTGATATCAGAGTACAGGCCGACATAATGCGTAAGGCTGCCACTATCATCGGCCACACTGCTGATGGTGAGCCATTCGGGAAGGATTTCGCCATTCTTGCGCCGGTTCCAGATCTCTCCGCGCCAGCGACCCACTGTATTCAGTGCGTGCCACATATCGCGGAAGAAGCTTTCGTCGTGTTTTTCCGACTGCCACATACGGGGATTCTGTCCCAATACTTCTTCCCGTGCATACCCCATGATCTCGGTAAAAGCACGGTTCACTTCGATGATGGTGCCGGATGCATCTGTGATCACGACAGCTTCGTCCGTGTTTTCGAACACACTGGCTCCCAGGCGCAGGCGTTCGTTGATCTGGCGGGAGTGACTCAGGTCCCTCAGGCTCATGAGCATGCCAGTTACAGCCCCCGTATCATCCCGCAGGATGTTGAGCGTTGCTTCGATAGGAAAGGGGGCAGGGTTGCTCGGGTGGTCGCTTTCCAGGACGATTACCGCGCCCTGGCGGTTTTCCTGGGCCTGGCACACCGGGCAGGGTTTTTCCTCACCTTCAGGGTGGATCAGGTCCACGATATGCCGCCCCACAGCAAGTGCTGGCGTGGTGCCGATGAATTCATAGAAAGCCTTGTTGGCGCGCACCAGATGCCGTTGGGGATCCAGCAGATAAATGGCGCTGTCGAACTGATCCATCGCCATGGTCCACTCTGCTGCACTCTTTTTGCGTCGGCTGATGTCCCGGTCGATGCCGCGGTATCCGGCCAGATGGCCCTGGGCGTCGAAAAAGGGCAGGCCACTGGTTTCCAGCACGACCTGATGGCCGTCTCTATGCAGGTTGATGTTTTCCAGGCTTTCGATGGGAGCCTGGCTTTGTCGGATTTCCGTGAATGCTGGCAGTATTCGATCTGCCTCGTCCGGCGGCATGAAATCGAAAGGCGTTTTACCAATAATTTCCCCGGGGGCATAACCCAGCAGCTCGGAGGAACGTGGGCTGACATAGGTATAAACCCCTTGGGCATCAGTTTCCCAGAACCAGTCGTGACTGGTTTCGATGAGATTCCTGAACTTGTCTTCACTGGATTTGGCGCGCAGCAGTAAACGCTTGTTTGCTTTGAGCAGCTCCTGCAGGGAACGGGTTTCTCTGGACAGCTGACGAGTGAGTGGGCGCGCCAGCAACCAACTGAGAAAAACGCCAAACAGTGCCAGCAGCAACACAGCGGCGCCGGCGTAGGCCGCATACCTTAGGGCCGGCGCATAAATGGTGCTTGCGGGTTCCAGGTAGAGGAAAATCCACGGTGGGGTTCCAATTTCGTGATGAAAAACAACGATGGATCTGCCAGCGCTGTCCAAGGAATGGAGATGTCTCATGGTATTATGCGTGCCGCTGGAAAACTGAGATTCGACAAATGTGGCCAATGTGTCTTTGTCCACCAAGTTTCCAAAAGAAAGAAAACAATGCACATGCCCTTCTTTCAAGGCCGCCAGGGTTGTCATTCCCCGGTTCGAGAGACGTTTGAAAAACTTCTCTATCGACTGCTGCAAATTATGCAGGTCAAACATGACCAGGTCGGTTCCGAGTCGCTCCCCCTCAGTAGAGACGATGGGAGCCTGGAGAACCAGCCGCAATCCCTTTGGAGTCTCGATCGGCAGGCGGGTTTGAATCTCTGCCGAAGTATTGTCCAGCCATATTTCCTTTGGGGGAATCGGATCCCCAACTTGCACGAGGACTTTTCCTTCGTTGTCCAAGCGTGTGATACCGGCCACTTCTTTGGCCTGGAGTAAGGCGTCTGCCAGTTTTTGTTGTGTGAATGTGCCCAATGCAGCTGCTGAAATGTTGCCCTGTATGTAGCGTTTGAGTTGCAGCCGTATGCCGGTGCGACTGGTGATCTGGGCTGCGATATCTTTGAAGCGCGCCAGATTGGATGTCAGTGCCAGAGTCTGTAGTTCCACGTTGTAGTACAGCGACTGTTCCAGTTGGCGGGCCTGGGTCTGGTAGAAGAAAGTGGCCACGACGCCACCCAGTATCAGGCCGGTCAGCGCCAGGCCCACGATCAGGCGCAGGTGGAATTTGTGCATCAGCTTGTCTGCGCCCATGTCCTCCGGTTTGGGAAATGATTGATTGTCGGGGATCATGGCGTATGCAGGCATCCAAACCTGCGAGAAAAGAGATGGGCTTTCATTTTCCTGCCTTTATGATTCGAGCCTGTCCAGGCCTCGTGTAAGGAAGGTTTGAGATCAATCCTGCTCGGGCTTCTGCTCGCGGCTGAGCAGCGCCTTCACTGCAGCAGCAGGGTCGAGGCCCTTGTAGATAATCTGGTAGACATGCTCGGTGATGGGCATTTCCACTCCCAGCTCTTTGGCCTTCAGATGGAAGTCCCGTGCGGCTGCCAGTCCTTCGACTTCCTGCCCGATGCGTTTTCGCGCTTCCTCGATACCGTGACCGTCGGCCAGCGCCAGGCCCATGCGCCGGTTGCGTGACTGGTTATCTGTGCAGGTCAGCACCAGATCGCCCAATCCTGCCAGCCCCATAAAAGTGTCGTGCTTGCCGCCCAGGGCCAACCCCAGACGGGTGATTTCCGCCAAGCCGCGGGTAATCAATGCAGCTCGTGCATTGGCGCCAAATCCCAGTCCGTCGGACATGCCGGCAGCGATGGCCATTACATTCTTTGCGGCGCCACCTATCTGAACACCGATAATGTCATCAGAGGTGTAAGCGCGAAACGTGTCGCCATGCAAATAGTCGGCGAGCCTTCTGGCGTGATCCAGACTGCTGGAGGCCACGGTGATGGCTGTGGGCAAGCCCTTGGCAACTTCCATGGCGAAAGTTGGGCCTGAGATTACCGCGATATCCGCTTCAGGGAAGGTTTCCCTGGCGACTTCGCTCATCAGGCGCCGGTGTGCCGGCTCCAGCCCCTTGGTTGCCCAACTCAGGGAGCGCAAGCCGGGAATGAGCGTCTTCAACTGTTGGAGTACGCTGGTGAAGGCGTGGCTGGGGACAACGACGAGAATTTCGTCTGCGGCATCGATGCTTGCCGCCAGATCTGAAGTTGGAAGCAGATTCTCAGGAAACGGAATGCCCGGCAAATAATGCCGGTTTTCCCGGTCCCGTTTCAAAACAGCAATTTCATCCGCCATGTGCCCCCAAAGGCGAACCTGCTGCCCGTGTCTGGCCAACAGTATTCCCAGGGCGGTACCCCAGGAACCCGCACCCAGAACGGCAATTTTCGAGTCGATTGTGGGCATCGGCGTTTCCTTCAGTGCTCTGCAGGCTCGGTTTCCTGCTTTTGCTGCTGAATCTGCTGAGCATACAGTGCTTCGAAGTTGACCGGCGCCAGCAGAAATTGCGGGAAGCTGCCGCGGGTGATCAGATCGGACAACACTTCTCTGACATAGGGAAAGAGCACGTTGGGGCAGTACACGCCCAGCATGGGCCCCATTTCTTCTTCCGGAATGCCGACAGCCAGGAAAATGCCAGCCTGGGTAGCTTCCGCGAGATAGGCTGTCTTGTTTTCGATCTTGGCCGTGATGGTGACGGTGAGGGAGACTTCGATGTTGCCTTCGCCGAGATCCTTGACCGTGTTGTTCAGATTGACGTTGATCTCCGGTTTCCATTCCTTCATGAAGATTTCCGGGGAATTGGGCGTTTCAAAGGAGATGTCTTTGGTGTAGATACGCTGAATGGAAAACTGGCGCTGTACTTCTTCTGTCATGGTGTGAGTCCTGAATTAAGGGGTAAGAATTATCTGCGTTTGACCGGTAGCCCGGCGCTTTCCCAGGCCATCATGCCGCCGCGAAGATTGTGTACTTCCTCGAAGCCCGCCTTCATGAGTGTCTTACAGGCCATGCCGGAACGGGAGCCGGAACGGCAGGCAACAATAATAGGCTTGTCTTTGTGTTTTTCGAGTTGTTGCAGTTGCTTGGCCAGACCGTTCAGGGGAATATTCACCGCGTTGACGATGTGGCCCTTATTGAATTCGGCTATTGAACGCACATCCACAACCACGGCGTCATCATGATTGATGAGGGTGGTGCTTTGCAGTGCGTCGACGGCTGCCTTGTTGACAGGGAGCGGTGGGCTGTTGGACGGTCGATAGCGTTGGCACCGGGTGAGTCCGAAGCTCTTTTTATCAATCCTCAAGCAGAAGGGTTAGATAAAATTAGCGAAACACTTTTTGTGCAGGAGTCGCTAAAGTTGTTTATGTTTGATTTTGGAACTTCTGATAGCAACCGTGATATCAGTAAAGATATCTTAGAGCGTATG
>DTXR01000131.1 GCA_012962365.1 Chromatiaceae bacterium
CCATTGCCAAAGGAGACAAAAATGATTATCGATCACATAGGAATGGCCATTTCCGACTTAGACAAAAGCAAAGCGTTTTACGCCAAAGCGCTGGCGCCATTGCATATCGAGCTGGTGGCAGAAGTACAGGGCTGGGCAGGTTTTGGCCGCAACGGCAAGCCAGAATTCTGGTTCGGTAAGCACGAGCAGAACCAGCATCCCATGCACATCGCCTTTCTGGCTGAAAACCGGAAGCAGGTCGACCGGTTTTATGAAGCTGCCCTGTCAGCAGGCGGCAGGGACAACGGCAAACCGGGATTTCGCGAGATCTATCACCCCAACTACTACGGCGCCTTCATCTTCGACCCAGACGGGCACAATATCGAGGCGGTATGTCATCAGGAAGGCCCGGCGTAATTGGCGGCAGGCATTCCCTGACGCTTATTCGGGCAGGCGTGTCCTGAAAAACGTAACAACTGCCACCGCGTGCCGGGGCAGGTGGGGTCGGTCGGAAAACACGAACTGCAACCCTGCGGACAGCATACTGATTCGCACCTGATCAAGCAGATCACAATGAATATTCTCATCGTTACCGCCGGTTATTCCATCTTCGATGCCAAGGGGCAGCTGAACGGCTTTCTCGCATATCTGACCGACAAGAGCCTGTCGGCAAAGGGACACCGGGTAAAGTTCTCTGATGTCACCAAGAACTGGGATGCAGATCGGGAAGTGGAAAAGCTGCTCTGGGCAGATTCCATCATCTATATCATGCCCATCATGTGGTTCAACATGCCGGCTCCCATGGTTCGATGGCTGGACGAAGTTCTCGTCTACAAGAAGACCTTCATCATCACGGATACCTACGGAGAAGGCGGTCAGGTTCCCGCTGACAAGTTCATGATTGTGACCACATCAAACCTGAAGAAAAGCGCTCTGGGGAAAGGCGTCGTCCTGAAAGACGCACCTCATATCGACAACGTCCTTCAACCGCTGATCATGACCAACCGTTATCTGATTATTCGCAATCAATTACCGACATTTCACGCAGACAATGTCATCGCCGGCGATACCGGCTGGATCGAAGCTGCCTATATCGAGCACCTCGATTCTTATTTCGGGAAGGCCGCGGAGGCTGGGGCCTGAGCGGGATCTGCATGGAAGCTTCTCTCCAACAACTCGTTGAGCTCTGCTCCCAGACACAATGACTCATTGCACCCGGGAACGCCAAACAACGCGATGGGCTCGAACATCTCGCCTGCCAGCGCCAGATCGAGGATCTCCTCGGCAGACAGGGCATGGCGGCCTGCATGTTCGGTGAGCACAAAACGCATGGGACCGATACCGTCAAAAGCCCGGTAGACCACCTCTGTACACACCAGCCTGTCAGATCGGAAGAAATCGAAATCAAAATTGTAGCCCTTGCCTTCATGGGTGCATGCGCGGGATATGGCGGTTGCCAGCTGATCTTGTGTACACCGGGGACGGATCACCACCAGGGAATCCACAGCCAGAGTCTGCCGGAGTGAGCGGAACAGTACGCCTTCCTTGTCTGCTTCGAGAATACATTTGTCACCCCGCCAGCGTTTGCGCCGGCCTTCGCTGACTTCGACCCCCATGCGCGCCCGATCCTGTTCGCTGCCTATGTACAAGGCCGCATGGGGCCAGAAGCCCGGCAGGAACAAATTGCTGGCGGCAAAGTCATGGCGGGTGATGAATACATCACCGGGCTGGACGATCTTCTCTAGAAGATCGATAACCGCCTCGACCCGGTTAGGTGAATGGCTGTCACCGATCTCCGCCACGATACGCCCGCCGGCCTCGAGTAGCCGGAACACCGACTTCTGCCTGGCCGATGCGCCCCGGCGCCGCAGCGCATGCCAGCGATAGCGCAAACGCCGGAACAGGTAGCGAATGATCCCCGGATCGATGGACTGTTCCAGTTCGAGCAGCGCCCGCACGGATTCCCCCACTATTTCATCATCGGCCAGTTCACCCAGTTTCTTTCGGTTTGTCCTGGAGAAATTCAGTGCCTGGAGCACCAGCAGCGCATTCTCTGGGTTGGTAAGCGATTCAAAAATATGGGTATATTGCTTGCGCGGAATCCGGTACGGCGGACAAGCTTCATTCAGCTTGCGTTGAGTCAGGGCATTCCGGGCGACCTGTTCGACCAGTAGTTTATCCATGCGCACCAGCAAGGCGGCAGCAGTGAATCCCAGCACCGCCAGCCGCCATTCTTCTAGTGTTTGTATCTGGCAAAAATCGTTGTCGAGATCTTTGGAAACCGCATCGACGATTTCCCACAAGCCTTCACGCAGACTCAGGAAACGGGAAAACCATGCCCAAATCCGTTCGTCTTCCCCCGGTGTGAAAAATCCCCGGCGGGCGGCGTTGTTGATGTCATCCAGCAGCCCTGCAGCAGCTTCCAGCTCATGAACAGCATCTCGCAAGCCACGCAATATTCTAGCCTTGCTGTGCAACAGGGCCTGCCTCTGCCCCGCTTCACTTTTCAGGGCATCATCGCTTTTCATCAGCCGATACATTTCTCTGGTTGCAAGATCACGCGCACGCTCTCGGGAACCAGCCAGCGGATACTGCGGCCAGCGGCCAGCCGTGTCCGAATGTCGCTGGAGGAAATGTCCAGCCGGGTGACAGGCTGAAACAGAATACGTCCACCTGGCTCACCGTTCAGCTCAGCGATGTCGGTGGTCACTCGACCTTGCATCAGTTCTTCCAACAGCCCTTGTCCCGGCAAATCATGGCCGGGGCGATCCATGACCACAAGATGGGCAAGCTGCAGGATCGTTACCGGCTGATGCCAGGTGTGGAAAGCATTGAAGGCATCCCGCCCCAGCAGCAGGCACAAAGGCGTTTCCGCCCCAAGATCGGCCCGCAATGATTCAAGGGTATGCAACGTGTAGGATGGGCTGTCACGGCGCAGCTCCCGCTCATCCACGGTAAACCCTGGCTGGTCTTCGATGGCGGCATGGAGCAAGGCGAGGCGCTTTTCCGCTGAAGTCAGCGGTTGCTCCCGGTGTACCGCCTGCCCTAGGGGGATGAAGCGCAGTTCATCGAGGGCGAGCGCTTCATATACATCCAGGGCTGTACGCAGATGGCCGATGTGTACAGGATCGAAAGTGCCGCCGAAGATGCCGATCACGATCAGGTTCCTCACAGAATGGTTTGGCGAAGTGTATCAAGGATACATGCCCCTGTGCGCCGCAAGACAATGCTGAGGCATTTACGCCTCATGCTCAGGCGGCCGGAACCGGCAGGCGCCCCTGATAAAGATAATCATCCAAGGCGAACGTCTGTACCTGACTGCCTTCGAAGCCCTTGAACAACACGCGATCCTCATGCACCTCACACAACCAGCGGGTGATCTCCCGGGGCCGGGTGCTGGCCAGGGCTGCCGGGGTGAACAGCGCCACACAACATCCCTCGGCGTGGCGCGCCGAGGGGTATTCGAAGGCTTCCACACCATTTTCCCGCAGGTCACTGCCCAGAGCCTGGGTAGCACAATAGTCTTCGGGGTGAGCAAGCCGGTCATGGTGGCTGTCGCATGGCGGTGCCTGCAGGCGTACACCGTATTCGGTGGCATATTCTCCGGAAAACAGGCTGTGTTCGGAGCGCAGCACACCGGTTGCCGGTGTTTCCATGGAATACCAGAAGACAAAACGGTAGTAGGCGGCTTCCCCCAGGGTGGTAGCCACATCCAGCCCGGCATAGAAAATACCCGGCTCATGGCGGCGGCCAAAGCGTGAACCCCAGGGCAGCGGTGGATAACGGAAGGGTGTGCGCAACAGGTAGTGGAGGTTTTCGGTGCCCGGCGGCAGAGGCGGCTTGGCGGTCTCCAGCAGTTCTTCGAGCAAGGCCTGTTCTTCCAGGCTATCTACATAGCCCAGGGTTGCCACCTGCTCCTGGTTCTCCACCAGTCGCCGGAAGGTGCCGGCAATGGGGCCGATAAGCGTCGAATCAGCACAGGGCTCACGGCCCACTACACCTTGCTCCGCAGGGCATCAACCACCTGCAATACCTGCACCAGCCCCTGAATCTGGCGAATCTGTTCCGCGGGCACCGCCCCGGTCAAGCGGTTGGGCGTCGCCATAAAATGCTGCATCCAGCGCACATCCCCACCGGTCAACACAAACAGGGAACGGGCCAGACGAATAAGCAGCAGGGCCAATTCTCCCTCCTTGCTTCCGGGGTCCAGGGAGCGGCCCCCTGCCTTGATACGACTCACGGCGCTGGGGTGCAGACCCAGCACCGCCGCCAGGGCGCTCTGGTTGAGGCCAAGCTGCTCGGCGGCACGCAGCACCGCCTTGGCCAGCACGGCCTCAGCTTGGGGTTGAAGTTTTTCGACGGCGCTCATGGGCCCCACCTTTGTTTGACATATGCAATAATTGTAGTCCGTTATTGCATACAGCACAACAAAGCACCGATAATCGCTATCAGGTTCTCACATGCCCGTCGCCCAGCACGATGAATTTCACCGAGGTCAGCCCTTCCAGCCCCACTGGGCCCCGGGCGTGGAACTTGTCGGTGGAGATACCGATCTCCGCACCGAGACCGTATTCGAAGCCGTCGGCGAAGCGGGTAGAGGCATTGACCATGACGGAACTGGAATCCACTTCCTGCAAAAACCGCCGCGCCTTGGTGATGCTCTCGGTGATGATGCTTTCGGTATGGCGGGAGCTGTGCGCCTCGATGTGATCCATGGCTTGCTGCATATCATCCACCACCCGGATAGACAGGATGGGCGCAAGGTATTCGGTATCCCAGTCTTCATCAGCGGCCGGCGCGCAGGCGCCGCCCAGGATAGCACAGGTCTTTTTGCAGCCACGCAGTTCCACACCCTTCTCACCATAGGCTTTTGCCATGACGGGCAGAAAGTCTGCGGCGATGGTGTCATGCACCAGCAGTGTCTCCATGGTATTGCAGGTGCCGTAGCGCTGGGTCTTGGCATTCAGGCACACATCGAAGGCCTTTTGCGGATCGGCCTCATCATCCACATACACGTGGCAGATACCGTCCAGATGCTTGATCACCGGCACCCTCGCGTCCTTGCTGATGCGTTCGATGAGTCCCTTGCCGCCCCGGGGGATGATGACATCGATATAATCCGGCAGGGTGATCATCGCGCCCACGGCTTCACGGTCGGTGGTCTCGATCACCTGCACCGCATCACCGGGCAGATCCGCCTGCTCCAGCCCCTGCCTGATGCAGGCGGCGATGGCCTGGTTGGAGTGAAAGGCCTCCGAGCCGCCGCGCAGCACAGTGGCGTTACCGGACTTGAGGCACAGAGCGGCCGCATCCGCCGTCACATTGGGGCGGGACTCGTAGATGATGCCCACCACGCCCAAAGGCACACGCATACGCCCCACCTGGATGCCGCTGGGGCGGTAGCTCATATCAAAAATTTCGCCGACGGGATCAGGCAGGGCAGCGATCTGGCGCAGGCCTTCGATCATGGCATCGATGCGCGCCGGGGTGAGTTCCAGGCGATCCAGCAGCGCCTCCGACAGGCCTTTCTTCCCGCCGGCGACAAGGTCCTTGCGGTTTTCCGCTATCAGCGCTTCACGGCCGTCATCGAGAAAATCGGCAATGCTGTTCAGTGCCTGGTTTTTCTGTCCACTGTTGGAAGCGGCCAGCGCGCGGGAGGCGGCACGGGCCTTTTGCCCCACATCGAGCATGTAGGCAGGTACATCTGTGATCGTCATGTTCCGGTTCCGGTGAGTTGTTCTGAATTGCTCAGTAGTTTACCAATTTCTGCCCCGGCGCAGGTATTCCCGCGATGCCCAGGGTGATCTGCTCCAGCAGCAGCCAGGGATCACCGGGTATTGCACCCTTGATGGTCGCATCCGCCAGCTGACATTGCTGCAGCAGATCTGCCCATTGGTGCGCGTTCAATCGTTTGAGTCCGGCGCTGACCAGGGGAATGCGGGCCTTCCAGACCCTCGCCCGCCCCAGCGCCTGCTGCACGGATGCACCGCTGGCGATGTCCACCGCCATGGCGTTGAGGGCGCGCACTTCCCGCGCCAGCGCCCACAGGACCACCGGCAGGGGAATGCCCTCGCCCCGAAGCCCGGCGATGATGCGGGTGCAGCGTTGCGCCTTGCCCGCCAATGCGGCATCCACCAGGGCGTACACATCGAAACGCGAGCTGTCGGATATGGCGGCAGCGGCCTGTTCCTGGGTGATTTTTTTATCGCCGAACAACAGGGCCAGTTTGTCGATCTCCTGCCGGGCGGCCAGCAGGTTGCCTTCGGTCTGTTCGGCGAGCATTTCTGCCACGCCGGGTTCGGCCTGCAGCCCGGCCATGCGCATGCGCTGCTGCACCCAACGCGGCAGCTGGCGCTCATCCACGGGCCAGATTTGGATGATCACCCCTGCCTTGTCCAGCGCCTTGATCCATTTGCTGGTGAGGGGCAACTTGGGCAGGGTGAGCAGCAGCAGGGTGTCTTGCGGCAGGTTCTCACAATAGCTGACCAGCGCCTTGCTGCCCACGGTGCCCGGCTTGCCGCCGGGCAGCCGCAAATCGATGATTTTCTGCTCGGCAAACAGCGACAGGGCACTGGCTTCTTCGGCAAGGCGGTTCCAGTCGAAGCGGGCATCGGCTTCGAAAATTTCGCGGCTGAGGTAGCCTGCCTGTTTTGCCGCCGAACGAATGGCATCAGCGGTCTCGCCCAGTTGCAGGGGCTCGTCGCCTGTGACCACATATACGGGGGCGAGATTGCCCGCCAGATGGGAATCGAGCTGTTCCTGGCGCAGGCGCACAGGCTAACGAATCTTGCTCAGCCGGGTGATCAGGCGCTGCGCCAGCCCACGATAGGCGTCCTGGGTGCGCAGCTCGGCCTCGCGGGTGCGTCCCAGCAACTCACCACCCGGATCGTAAACGATGTAGCGGGCGTTCAGCTCCTGATTGTTGAGCACGCGGTTGCCCGGCGGATGCTCGACACTGAAACGCAGGCTGTGGCGGATTTCATGCTCTACGGCCTTGTTGTTGGCATTCACGGAAAACACGCTGCGCCGGCGGTCAAGCTTTGACAGATGCAGGATGGTCGCCGCCTGGGAGGCATCCGTTGCCAGGCTCACGCCACTGAGCGCCAGCTGGTGGCGCAGCGCTCTCACGAAACGATTGCTGTCCGGCAGGCCGGTGATGAAAACCGGGCTGATGGCGGTGGCGGGACGCGTGGTCTCTCCCCGGGGATGGAAGCCGCAGCCGCTGAGCAGGGCGAGCAGGAGCAGGAGTGTCACGCCTTTTGAGAAACTCGATACCCCCCGGGCCACCTTTCCGGGTGCCGGCCTGTGCCGGGGGGATGAAGTATGATGCGGGATTGGCGCCGGGCTGTCTTTGATAAGCGGATTCATCATCATTTCGCCACGATATTGACCAGCTTGCCCGGCACCACGATGACCTTGCGCACCGTCGCATCACCGATGAAGCGCCGGGCATTTTCGTTCTCCAACGCGGCCTTTTCCACGGCGGCCTTGTCCGCTTCGGCTGGCACGCTGACCTTGCCGCGCACTTTGCCGTTGACCTGCACCACGTAGTCGATGCTGTCCTGTTTCAGGGCATCCTCGTCCACCACCGGAATACCCGCCTGCAGCACATCCTCGCCATAGCCCAGGTCTTGCCACAGCTTGTGGCTGATATGGGGGGCGATGGGCGCCAGCAGGCGCAGCATGATGCCCAGCCCCTCGCGCAGCAGCACCGGGTTTTCCGCCTTGGCAAGGATGTTGGCCATGCTCATGCAAGCGGATACCACGGTATTGAACTGCTGCCGCTCGTAATCGAACAGGGCTTTTTTCAGGATGCCATGGATCTCCCGGCGCGCGGTGCGCGAAGCGTCATCGTCCGGCGGGCTGCCATCTGCCGCGCCGCGAATGGCGTCTGCCCGCTCCAGGGCAAGGTTCCACAGCCGACGCAGAAAACGGTATGCGCCTTCCACGCCTTCATCCGACCATTCCAGGGACTGATCCGGCGGCGCGGTGAACATGGTATAGAGGCGCGCCGTGTCCGCGCCGTAGCGGTCGATGAGCGGCTGGGGGTCCACACCGTTGTTCTTGGACTTGGACATCTTCTCCACGCCGCCATGTTCCACGGGCAGGCCGTCGGACTTGAGCACGGCGCGGACCACCCGCCCTTTTCCGTCCCGCTCGATCTCCACGTCGGCGGGGTTGAACCATTCCTTCGAACCGTCGGGATTCTCCCGGTAGTAGGTGTCGGCCACGACCATGCCCTGGGTGAGCAGGCGGGTGAAGGGTTCATCGCAATTCACCAACCCTTCGTCACGCATGAGCTTGTTGAAGAAGCGCGCATAGAGCAGGTGTAGCACGGCATGTTCCCCCCCGCCGATGTACTGATCCACGGGCAGCCAGTAATGGGCGCGCTCGTCCAGCATGGCCTGGTCGTTGTCCGGACAGCAATAACGGGCGTAATACCAGCTCGACTCCATGAAGGTATCGAAGGTGTCGGTTTCACGCTCCTCGCCATTACCCAGCTCGTAGAACCCGGGCATTTTCTTCAGGGGCGAACCGGAACCGTCCACGATCACATCTTCCGGCAACACCACGGGCAGTTCGTCCGCCGGGCGGGTGCCGCCATCGGGGGTGCGGATCACCGGGATCGGACAGCCCCAGTAACGCTGGCGGGATACGCCCCAGTCACGCAGGCGGAAGTTGATCTGCCTGCCGCCTTTCTCATGCTCTTCCAGCCAGGCGGCGATGGCATCGAAGGCCGCCTTCGAGGTCAGGCCATCGAAGGGCGCGGAATTGGCCAGCACGCCCTTTTCCGTATAGGCGCCTTCGTCGATGCCTGCCCTACTGCCATCTGCGGGATACACCACCTGTTTCTTGGGAATGCCGTATTTCTCCGCGAACTCCCAGTCCCGCTGATCGTGGGCGGGCACGGCCATGACCGCCCCTGTGCCATAGCTCATGAGCACGAAGTTGGCGGCGTACACGGGCACGGCTTCGCCGGAAACGGGATGCAGGGCGTTGACACCCAGGGCGAAGCCCTTCTTCTCCATGGTTTCGATTTCCGCCTCAGACACCCCACCCTGCCGGCATTCCTCGATAAAGTCCGCCAGCTCAGGGTTGGATTTGGCGACCTGCAGGGCCATGGGGTGTTCCGCCGCCACGGCTACATAGGTCACGCCCATGAGGGTGTCGGGGCGGGTGGTGAAGATGCGCAGGCGCTCGTCCCAACCTTCGATGTCGAAGATCATCTCCACGCCTTCCGAACGACCGATCCAGTTGCGCTGCATGGTGACCACCTGCTCCGGCCACTGTTCCAACAGCGCCAGGTCATCCAGCAGTTCCTGGGCATAGTCGGTGATCTTCAGGAACCATTGCTCGATGTCGCGCTTCTCCACCAGGGCGCCGGAGCGCCAGCCGCGGCCATCGATGACCTGCTCGTTGGCGAGCACCGTTTGATCCACCGGATCCCAGTTCACCGTGGCGGTTTTGCGGTAGGCCAGGCCCTTTTCCATGAGGCGGGTGAACATCCACTGTTCCCACTTGTAATAGTCGGGCTGACAGGTGGCGAACTCCCGATCCCAGTCGTAACCGAAGCCCAACCCCTTGAGCTGGCCGCGCATGTGGGCGATGTTCTGATAGGTCCATTTCGCCGGCGCCGTCTTGTTCTTGATGGCGGCATTTTCCGCCGGCAGGCCGAAGGCATCCCAGCCCATGGGCTGCAGCACGTTCTTGCCCAGCATGCGCTGATAGCGTGCGATGACATCACCCAGGGTGTAGTTGCGCACATGCCCCATGTGCAGCTTGCCGCTGGGATAGGGAAACATGGACAGGCAGTAGAACTTCTCCCGCGAAGGATCTTCGCTTGCCTTGAATGCCTGAGTAGCCTCCCAGTAGGCGCGAGCTTCGGCTTCGATGGTTTTCGGGTCGTAGGGCTGATCCATGATGATTGCGTTACACGAAATACAATCCTGTAAGGATACAGCACCGGGACAGATACATAAATTGAGGATTTGCATTCCCTTCGCTTCCTGCGAGCAAATCACAGGCCCCGTCTTCATTAACCTGAATCCGTGGGTTCAGAGGGTGTGCAGAGTGCAAGATATTGATTTGGATAGCCTAATGAAAAATTGCAGCCATACCCTCAGGTCTGGTGAGA
>DTXR01000132.1 GCA_012962365.1 Chromatiaceae bacterium
ACGCTCTTCCGATCTAAAAAACATCGGTATATGGAGCGGCCTGGTGAAATATCCGGGCTAGGCAGGAACCAGGTTCGCTTCAGGCTGTGATGTTCTCCTTGAAGCCTGGAAACAGGCTCAATTCAGAATCGTGTAAGAATTGCGCACGACGTTGTATTCCCGGGCATATCGATCTTTCGTTGCTTTCCTGGCGTACCACCGCAGCATGTAGACCCGTCCCTGGTCCAAGGTGAAGATCATTTTCACCCAGCGTCGATCCATGCCTTCGGGGGTATAGGCATAAGTGATCTCCCAGGCTGGTTTGCCGGACAGGGTGCTTTTTCGTGAACTGATTTCGAAATCAGGGCCGATATCACTGGGCCGGTACCAGCGCTCGAGCATCCTTTCGTGAACCTGATCGAGACTGGCGTTTTCGGGAAGATCACCCGCAAACAGATCCCGTAGAGGCGAAGTGCGGGCAGAAACGGAATCACCACCGCCTTGGAGGGGTACCATGTTGTAGTTGCCTCCGTTGTCCATGCGGTTGTTCCACCCCTGAGGTACCAGAAAGGTAACGCCCAAGGTGTGATTGATGTAAGTCAGATAACCCTTTCTGTCACCGGGTGAAGTCCTGCCGTAATCCGAAACAAGATTGCACGCACCAGCATACTGGGCAGGAACAGTAGCAGCGCCAGCCTTCTCATGGTCATCTACAGGCCCAGCTTCTTTTCCAGATAGTGGATGTTTGCACCCCCGGCCTCGAACCCTGCATCGCGCATGATATCTGCCTGTAAGGGTATGTTGGTCAGGATGCCTTCAATCACCATTTCGGAAAGAGCGGTTTTCATGCGTGCGATGGCAGATTCCCGGGTTTCGCCCCAGGCGACGAGCTTGCCGATCATGGAGTCGTAATATGGCGGCACGTAATAGCCATTGTAGAGATGGCTGTCGAAACGAATACCAGGACCACCGGCAACGTGCAGCTGGTTGATGGGGCCGGGACTGGGCATGAAGTTTTCCGGATTCTCGGCGTTAATGCGGCACTCGATGGCGTGACCCCGCAGCGTAATGTCCTCCTGCTTGTAGGCCAGATCGGCACCGGCGGCGATACGAATCTGCTCCTTGACGATGTCCACGCCGGTGATCATTTCAGTGACAGGGTGTTCCACCTGAACCCGGGTGTTCATCTCGATGAAATAGAATTCGCCATCTTCGTACAGGAACTCGAAGGTGCCGTTGAAATTGCCCCGGCGGTAGAGGGTTTCGCCGGCCACGGCCA
>DTXR01000133.1 GCA_012962365.1 Chromatiaceae bacterium
CAATCTTCATTACGTTGGTACCCCCTTCCATGCCGGAAAGGTCACCCTTGGTGATGATCACCAGATCACCATCACGCACCGCGCCACGGCGGCGCAATTCTTCGATCACTTCCACATTTGCCATTTGCGAATTGTAGCCGGTCACATCGAAACTCACCGGATAGACCCCCCTGTACAGGGTCACCTTGCGGCGCGTGGCCACATGGGGCGTCAAGGCATAAATGGGAATACCCGAAGAAATACGGGACATCCATTTTGCCGTGGAACCGGACTCCGTAAGGGCTGCAATGGCCTTCACGCCCAAATGGTTGGCCGTGTACATGGAGGCCATGGCGATCGTCTCGTCGATACGCCCGAACACGCTGTGCAGGCGGTGATCGGAAACCCGCGTCGCGGCCTGCTTTTCCGCTTCTGCACACACCCTGACCATGGCTTCCACCGCCTTGGCAGGAAACTTGCCAGCGGCAGTTTCCGCCGAGAGCATGACCGCATCGGTGCCATCGATGACCGCATTGGCCACGTCGAATACTTCCGCCCGAGTGGGTATGGGCGAAGCGATCATGGACTGCATCATCTGAGTGGCTGTGATCACCACAGAGTTCATGGAGCGGGCCTTGCTGATGAGCATCTTCTGCACTGCCGGCAGTTCCGCATCGCCGATCTCGACACCAAGGTCACCCCGCGCCACCATGATCGCATCGGAAGCATCGATGATCTCCTCGATCGCATCCAGTGCTTCGGCGCGCTCGATCTTGGAAACGATACCACCCTTGCCGCCGGCATCCCGCAGCAGTTGCCGCGCCATGTCGACATCCTCGGCGGTACGCACGAAAGACACGGCCACATAGTCTGCCTCGATGCTGGCAGCGAATTTGATGTCTTCCTTGTCTTTCTTGGTCAGGGCTGGCGCCGAAAGGCCGCCGCCCTGTTTGTTGATGCCCTTCTTGTCGGAGAGCTTGCCGCCCACTGTGATCTTGCAACGCACTTCATGATCGATGACGTCTTCCACCCAGAGCACGATCTGGCCATCATCCAGCAGCAGCGTATCACCACGGGATACTTCTTCAGGCAACGCTTTGTAGGTCACGCTAACGCGTTCCTCGTTGCCGCTTTTCTTGCCCAACGCCGTGTCCAGAATAAACTGATCACCTTCTTCGAGATGTATCGGTCCATTCTTGAACGAACCGATGCGGATCTTCGGCCCCTGCAAATCGGCCAGCACACCCACCTGCCTGCCAGAAGCCCGGCAGCGGTTACGGATGGTCTCCGCCCGCTCGGCATGCTCTTCATGAGAACCGTGGGACAGGTTCAGACGCACCACGTCCACACCGGCTGCAATAACCTCATCCAGTACCTTGAGGTCATCGGTGGCAGGTCCCAGTGTGGCTACGATTTTCGTACGTCTTGGCATAAGAGGTCTCAGTTGGTACAGCGCCGGTTGCGTCTATTGCAACCGGCCAGGAGGTCCATCAGGAGTTGGCACGCTCTTCCAGCATGGCAACGGCGGGCAGCTTTTTACCTTCGAGGAATTCGAGGAAGGCTCCGCCCCCGGTGGAAATATAGGATACACGATCTCCAATGCCGTATTTGTCCACGGCGGCCAGGGTATCTCCACCACCGGCAATGGAAAAGGCATCGGACTCGGCGATCGCCAGCCCCAGGGCCTTGGTGCCTTCGCCAAACTGATCGAACTCGAAAACGCCGACCGGACCGTTCCAGACGATGGTACCGGCAGCTTTCATCATTTCACCAAAGCGGGCAGCCGTCTCGGGGCCAATATCGAAGATCATGTCGTCATCGCCCACGTCTTCGACTTTTTTGACAGTCGCTTCGGTATCTTCGGAAAATTCCTTGCCCACCACGACATCCGTGGGAACAGGAATCTCGCCACCCTTGGCCTTGGCGGCCTCCATCAGGCGCTTCGCCTCATCCACCAGATCGGCTTCATACAGTGACTTGCCCACATTGTGCCCGCAGGCAGCGATAAAGGTATTGGCGATGCCGCCACCGGGAATCAACTGATCCACGACATTGGACAGACTTTCCAGCACGGTCAGCTTTGTGGAAACCTTGGAACCGCCAACGATAGCCGCCATGGGACGTTTGGGTTCGTGCAGCGCCTTGCCCAGTGCTTCCAGCTCACCGGCCGGCAAAGGCCCGGC
>DTXR01000134.1 GCA_012962365.1 Chromatiaceae bacterium
TAACCTGGCCGGACAGGGTGCGTCCGGACTGATCGGTGATGGTGCCGGAAATCATGATGGGCAGCTCACTACCGCTTTCCCTGAACACATCCTGTACCGCAAAAATGGCGGCTTTTGCGTTTAACGTGTCGAATATTGTCTCGATCAGGATGATATCCGCTCCGCCTTCCATCAGGCCACGAGTGGCTTCCCGGTAGTTTTCTGCCAGCGCCTCGAAGGTGATGGCGCGATAGCCGGGATCATTCACATCCGGGGAGATGGAGAGGGTCTTGCTGGTGGGGCCGAGCACGCCGGCAACAAAGCGGGGCTTGTCATCGCTACTGAATTTGTCCGTCGCTTCCCGGGCAACGCGGGCTGCCGCGACATTGATCTCATACACCAGGTCTTCCATGCCGTAGTCCGCCATGGATGCGCGGGTGGCATTGAAGCTGTTGGTTTCGAGAATATCTGCACCGGCTTCCAGGTATTCCTCGTGGATGCCCCGAATAATAGCCGGCTGGGTGAGCACCAGCAGGTCGTTGTTGCCCTTGACATCGGAAGGCCAGTCGGCGAAACGCTCCCCCCGGTAGTCTTCCTCCGTCAGCTTATGGCGCTGGATCATGGTGCCCATGGCCCCATCAAGCATGAGAATACGTTGTTGAAGAAGATCAGACAGGACAGGGGAGGAATCGTTGCTCACGGCAGACACTATAGATCAGGCAGGAAAACCCGATTATACCTGAATGGCTTTGTCCATGAATCGCTACTGACGACAGGGAAATGTTGCTAAACTGCTTTGTTTACGCAGCATTATCCATACATCCAAGCGGGGGACAATTCAGTGAATATCGACTACGACGCCATGCCTGACAAAGACGGTTTCTTTGGAGAATACGGGGGACAGATCATTCCTCCCGAGCTCAAGGCCATCATGGACGATATTGACCGTGCCTACGAGGAAGTCCGCCAGACAAAAGCATTCCAGGAAGAGCTCGCCGCCCTGTACGCCGATTATGTGGGCCGGCCCAGCCCCATTTTCCACGCCCGGCGCCTTTCCGCGCAGCAGGGCGGGGCGCAGATCTTCCTCAAGCGCGAAGACCTCAACCACACCGGCGCCCACAAGATCAATCATTGCCTGGGTGAA
>DTXR01000135.1 GCA_012962365.1 Chromatiaceae bacterium
AACCCTACGATGAGGCCAGGTACCTCATGGCCTTGAAAGACAAGGGTTCTCCGCTTGTTAAAGAGCTGGCGAGTTAGTCGGTTTTTCCTTGACGGACTACCTCAGGGCGTGTGTTAGGCGAATATTGATCACCGGATGCGATAGCCTGAGTGGCACGCTACACAAGTAGATGTAACTTCTGAAAGTGCGCTATAAGCTGGTAATACTTCACCTTCTTGGGCTTTCAGTGAGAAACGGCTTGCAGCCCTATGCATGCTAGTACCTATTTTCTGCATACCTTCTGGCATGTACTTAGCCATATGATGTGCTCCATGTGATTTTAGCGATGACATGCCCAAGCGGTTCTCTGCTATGTCTGCAGCCTCATCAAGTTTGCCATTTGCTAGGTTTATTAATATTTCATTGATAACTACCAAATGATCACGCATATTTGACATCATGTGTTGTTGCATCATGTCTGGTAGTTTAACCAGTTGCCTTGAGTCATTATCAGCGGCTGAGATGGCGCTGGCACATACCAATAATATCGGCGCAGTGATATACAGTATTTTGTTCATTGTTCTTTTTCTCTTTTACGCCTAACGTCGCCCATAACCGGCAATTTACCGCGTGGTTTGGTTTGGTTTGCGAAAAATTGAGCGCAGCGAATACGCAAACCAAACCACGCGGTAAATTGTCCGAGTTGTTGGGCCTTGTTATGCGTTTTTACTGCGAAGAGCAACAAGAATTTGAGCCTTCTTGAATTGGCGGACAAGGAACTGTACCAAAGGAACAAAAAACACAACAGTCACCTTCCTTCGGCTTTAACAGAACACCACAACATTTACATTCATAAAACCACTGACAAGCATCCGTTGGCATAGTCTCTGTTTCTTTATGTCCGCACTCTGGGCAAGTTAGCAGTGAAGCTATAACTATCTCTTTTTCCACTATTTTGACTCCTTAAGCACATGAGATGGACAACCTGATTTTTTCTGCCACGCTGATTTTAGTATCTTTTCTGGCATTTCTACGGACTCGTTTTTTTAACGCATAACGATTTGGGTAAGGCGCGCGACGCTTTTTCGCGTCGCACTTGACCCGCTTTATAGATAGACCGTCCTGCCTGTTCATCGCTTTTGTCCTAAGCTGTTGAGGTGGGACAGGCACCCGCCAGGGACGACTATGGAGCGCAAGGCACCTGATGCTTACTAACATACGGCCGCCCCGGCAGGTGTCATCGATTTCGATAACGAACACTCAGG
>DTXR01000136.1 GCA_012962365.1 Chromatiaceae bacterium
ATATGTCCCTCCGGAGAACCCCTGACGGTAATAGGTCGGCACATAGCGCGGACCCTCGCCTTCCTCGAAATACAGGCCCAGGCCCATGGCGTCCGGAATGGTGAGGATGTCTGAGAACAGGATGGCCGCATCCAGAGGAAAGCGCTCCAGGGGCTGCAGAGTAACTTCACAGGCCAGTTCCGGATTCTGACACAGGCTGAGAAAATCACCGGCTTTTTCCCGGGTGGCGCGGTACTCGGGAAGATAGCGGCCCGCCTGGCGCATCATCCAAACCGGCGTCATGTCGACAGGCTGGCGCAACAGGGCGCGTAAAAAGCGGTCATTCTTCAGTGGGCTCATGGATATTCCTGCTCCTGTTCAGCAATGGGCGGGGATTTTACACGCTTCTCTATCTGATGTAAGGGTTGGGTTTGCCCTGAATTTTCGCCACCGCCGCATTGTGGCGCTTTTCCTCGGCATCCGGGGGATATTGCCGGTTCCACTTTTCCAGCATCCGGCGCTGCTTGTGATAGATATCCAGCGCGTATTCATCGGCCATGTAGAGCATGGCTCTGGCGATGCGGCCGCGTACTTCCGGGCGAGGTTCCACCCGCCGGGCGCGGAAACCTACCTCGAAATCACAGTCCTTGTACTTGTGATTCTCTCCCTTGATGATGCCGAATGCCATGGCGCCCCGCGTCCGGTTCACGTCCTTGCGGGCGGCGTACATGTTGTGCATGTCGGATTCGATAAGGTTGAAGCGAGGGCTGTTGTGGCGGCATTGTTCGCGTTTCCCGCAGCCCAATTTCTTTGTCACCCAGCTCATGGGATAGATGTGCTCCACATTGACGCTGCGATCGAAGGGACGGAATTTCCTGCCGCAATAGAGTGTCTTGCCCCCATTGGGGTACACGCCCTGCCAGTAGCTGCGCAAGCCGTCCAAATAGCTGCGCTCGGGCTGGCGCGAGCAGGCGGTAGCGGCCCACAGGGCCAGTAGCAGAAGAACCAGGAGCAGATTTCTTGTTTTCATGGCGTGTTCAGGCGTTCCCTCGGTTACAATCAGGCGGTTGTGCGATAATATCGCTCTTTCATCAAAGGGTGTTAGTCATACCATCAGGTTAGTCGGTATTTCCATGCAAGAAGGACAAAACAAAGGCAGCAACGCCACCTCCAACCGCCTGTGGCTGATCATCAGTCTGGTGATTGCCGTAACGGTGGTCGCGGTGTTGATGGTTCCGGACAGGGACAAAAAGGCAGACGACATTCCGTTGCCGGCTGCGGTACAGCCCGCAGTGCCCACCAATCCGGACCCTATTGCGCCTGCAGTTGAAAGAGTCGCGGATACAGATGCTTCAGCCACCGGGGTGGAAGGCGAAGCTGCACGCGCCTATCTGGCCGGAAGCCCGCTTCTTGAAAATGTGCTGGCCCAGGCGCGTACCTTCCAGTCGGAAGGAAAGCTGGGGGATGCCTGGTTGTTGTATTTCAAGGCGGCGAAAGACGGTTCTGCCGATGCGGCTCTGGCGCTGGCCGAGCAGGCCGACCCGTCGTACTTCAAGAGGGGAGAAACCGTGCTGTCGCGCCCCGATGTGGTGCAGGCGCATAAATGGTATGAGCAGGCGCGGCGCAATGGCAGCGAGATGGCGGAACAGCGGTTGCAGCAGTTGCTGACCGGTCTGGAGGAAGCAGCTGCCGCCGGGGATGAGCAGGCAGCCGTGTTGCTCGAAGAATGGAAATGAAGCAAATGACGAAAATTGGAGTGTTGCTGGTATGCCTGGTTCTGCTGGTGGGACAGGTGTTGGCGGAGGCGAGAAAACCATTGCTCATGGAAGGCAAGCAGGCGCTTTATCAGCGAGTGTTGACCATTCCCGATGCAAGACTTCACGATCAGCCGGGAGATGAACAGGGTTCGGCAGCGGCGCCTTTCAGTGCCTTCTATGTTTACGAGCGCAAGCCGGTTCAGGGCGAGGAATGGCTGCTGGTAGGGGCGGATCGCCATGGCGGTCTGTCGGGTTGGCTGGTTGCCAGGGACAGCATCTCCTGGAATCAGGGGCTTACCGTGGTGTTCCGCGACCCGACGGGACATGATCGGGTACTGATGCTGCGTGACAAGGCCGCGCTCAAGGCGCTGGCAAAAGACCCCAGTGGTGAAATATACCAGGAGCTCTATGAACAGGCGGTGCAGGGAAAGCTGCCGGCGGATTCCCCCGTGGTAGCCATTCAGCCGGCAGGACATATTGATATCCGCAAGGATTTCTATCTGGTGCCCATCCTCGATTTCGAGGACACTTGGTTGGGCGCGGAGCAGGCACGGATGCTGAAGATTGCCAGCGTACCGCTTGCCAGCCGGAAAGCACAGCCGGTTGTCGACGAAAAGCTGGGCAGGGAATACACCGCCGGGCTGGTGTTCGTCATCGATGCCAGCCTGTCCATGGGTGAATACATCCAGCGCACCCGCGAAGCGGTCATGAAAATCTACGACCAGCTGGGAGACGCCGGTCAGTTGGGTCGGGTGAATTTTGGGCTGGTGGCGTTCAGGGACAACGCGAAAGCGGCTCCCGGACTCGATTACACGGCCCGAACCTATGTCAACCTCGAACAGGGGCGTGATCCCGGCGTATTTCTGGAGAAAGTGGATCAGCTTTCCGCAGCCAAGGTGTCCAGCAGGGATTTTCGTGAAGATGCTTACGCCGGTTTGCAGGAGGCCATCGAAGGCATGGGCTGGCAGGGTCATGATGCCCGCTATATCGTGCTCATCACCGATGCCGGGGCGCGGGAAGGGGAAGATCCGCTTTCCACCACCGGCCTGGGTACAGCTGCACTGCGCCAACTGGCCCAGGACAACGGCATCGCCATTTTCGTTCTGCATCTGAAAACACCCTCCGAGAAAGCGGATCATGAAGTGGCGGAAGCCCAGTACCGGGAGCTGTCGGATTTCCCCGGTATCGGCAGCCTGTATTACGGTGTGCCCACGGGGAATGTGGAGGAATTTGGCACCGTGCTGGACAGCCTCGCCGGCCAGATAACCACCCAGGTCGCCCAAGGGCTGGAAGCGCAACCGCAATCGCAGGCCAGCGCCGAGGCGAAGGAAAACACCCGTCTCAGCGAGTTGCAGCGCAAGGTGGAAAAACTGGGCTACGCCCTGCGCATGCAGTATCTGCAAAAGTTCCAGGGGCAGCCGCCCCGGGTGTTCAATGCCTGGATGCTGGATCATGATTTCCGCCAGCCGCAGCGCAAGACCGTGGATGTGCGGGTGTTGCTCACCCGGGATCAGCTTTCCGACATGCACGACGTCCTGCGCCAGGTGCTGCATGCCGCCGAAGAAGGTTTGCTTTCGCCCCAGACCTTCATCAACGAGCTGAAAAGCCTGGCGGCCACCATCTCGCGCAATCCCGAGGAGCTGGGCCACACGACCGCGACCACGGCGGGCGAAGGCAGCAGTCTGGTTGACATGGGCTTCATCGGCGACTATGTTGAAGGTCTGCCCTATACCGGCGAAGTCATGTCCCTGTCACTGGACGACTGGCAGAGTTGGCCGGCGGCCCGGCAGATCGAGTTCCTGCGCCGCCTGGAAGAGAAGATCACCTATTACCGGGCGTTGCACGACAATACCGACCTGTGGATCAGCCTGGACAACGGCCCCGTCAGTGGCGATTCGGTTTTCCCCCTGTCCCTGGATATGCTGCCCTGATGCAGGAAAGCCCTTCCGAGATCATCTACCAGCTCAAGGATGTCGCCAAAACCCGTAGCAGCAACGGCTACACATTCGGGTTGCGGGTGCCGTCCCTGCGCATTCATCGCGGCGAGAAGATCGCCCTGATCGGCGAGAGCGGCTGCGGCAAATCCACCCTGCTGGATATGCTGGCTTTCATCCTCCAGCCCAGCGATATCGGCAGCTTCAGCTTTCACGGAGACAGGGGCAGCGAGATCGATATCGGCCTCGCCTGGCGTAAGCACAAGCGCAACCGGCTGGCGGCGCTGCGCAAGGCGCACATGGGTTATGTCATGCAGACCGGAGGGCTTCTGCCTTACCTCGATATCTACGACAACATCAACCTGTCCCGGCAGATGCTGGGCATGAAAGACGACGGCACGGTGGAACTTCTGGCAAAAGAACTGGGGTTGACGCGCCACTTGAAAAAGTTGCCCGATGCTCTGTCCACGGGGGAACGGCAGCGCGTCGCCATTGGCCGCGCGCTGGCACACCAGCCGGCCATCGTTATCGCGGACGAACCCACCGCGTCCGTTGATCCCTTCGCGGCGGAAAAGATCATGTCCTTGTTCATTGGCATGGTGGAGGAGCGGAATATCACCGTTATCGTCGCCAGCCATGCCTGGCGGCATATCAAACAGTTGGGATTGCGCCGCTTGGCGCATCACACCCGGCGCTCTGCCGATGGCCGTTTGACCGAAACAGTGGTGAGCGGCTAATGCTCCGCCAGAAACGGCAGACGCTGGCCCTGGCCAGCAAGGATTATTTTCACGAATGGCAGATCTCCATCTGCTTCGTGCTGGCGTTGGCCGCAGTGCTGGGCCCCATGCTGGTGCTGTTCGGGCTGAAGTTCGGCATCGTCGGCACCATGATAGAGGAGCTGGTGGAGAATCCGGCAAAGCGGGAGATCCGCCCCGTGGGCAGCGGCCGCTATGACCGGGTATGGGTAGACAGCCTGCGCAAGCGTGATGATGTGGATTTCATCGTGCCGCGTATTCGCAGCATCGCCTCGACGCTGTCGGTGAGCAGTGAGCGGGCCGGGCGCATCCTGCAGTTCGAGGTGATTCCATCGTCGGCAGGCGATCCGCTGCTGGATCCAAAACTGGCCGCCCCCTCCGGCTTGGACAAGGTGGTGCTTTCAGCCAGTGCGGCGAAAAAACTGCAGGTCAGTTCCGGTGATCATATCGAGGGAAGCCTGCGGCGGCAGTATCGCGGCCACAAGGAACGTGTGACCCTGGATCTGCAGGTTGTGGCGGTGGCGCCGGCGACGGCCTTCAAGCGCGATGGGTTGTTTGCCTCGGTAATGCTGGTCGAGGCGCTGGAGGATTTTCGTGATGGCCACGAGGTGCCTGCACTGGGTTGGAAAGGGGCTGCGGCGGTAGAGCAGCGCCACTATACTGGTTTTCGGCTGTATGCCCGTTCTATCTATGATGTGGCTGCGTTGCAGGACAGTTTTGAACGCAGCGGCATCGAAGTGCGTACCCGGGCGGCGGATATTGAAAACGTGCAACGCATGGACAGAACCCTGTCTGCCATCTACTGGGCCATCGCCCTGATTGGACTGGGGGGCTTTTCCCTGTCCCTGGGAGCAAGTTTGTGGGCGAATGTGGATCGCAAACGGAAGGAATTGTCGGTGTTGCGCCTGGTGGGTTTCCGCAGCGTTGAGATCGTCCTGTTTCCGGTAATGCAGGGGATGTATACTGCAATATTTGGTTGGGCGCTGGCCTGTGGCATTTATTATGTGGCTGCCTGGAGCATCAACCTGATGTTGGCGCCTCAACTGGAAAATGAGCAGCAGATCTGTCGTCTGCTGCCGGCGCATTACGCCATTGCCCTGGCAATAACCGTGGGCGCCTCCCTGTTGGCTGCTATACTCGCTGGCATGCGTGCTGCGCGGGTGGAACCCTCTGAAGGCCTGCGGGATATATAGCTTTTACACATGAATGCAGTCCGGGAAAATCTGATCTATCTGAGTCTGACCGCCGTCGTGGTGGTAGGTGGGTATGCCTTTTTGCGTTATGCCTACAAGGTCATGGACCAAGCGCCTTTTACCCAGGAAATCGTGCTCATCATTCTCGGGACGGTGGCGACGGTGCTGATCACTGCCATGCTGCTCAACAAGCAGACGGAGGTGGAGCTGAAAAAAGAGCAGAGTATCAAGTTCATCGAGCTGAAATCCGATATTTACATGGCTTTTATTTCTTACATCGAACAGCTGATGCTGGAGAAGGCTTTCACGGAGCAGGATCATGTGCGTCTGCAATTCCTTACCCACAAACTGGCCATGGTGGCCAGTCCCGCAGTGCTGGTGCAATACCAGGAATTTCTGGAAGTATTCAACCGATCCGCCAGGGATGCGTCGCTGGATAAGCGCGACGGTAGCGCCATTACCAGCGCTTTGGCGAAACTCACGGTAAAAATACGCCAGGATCTGGTGGGAGAACTGGACCAGGATGACCTCTATGATCTGGCCCTTATCAAACAACAAGTCATGGATAATGCCCGAGAGTCTTTTAATGGATGACCTGAGTCAGGCTGCCGAAAAGCAGCACCTCGCCAATACCCATGTGCTGGCGGAAGAGGTCATTCTCAGCCCTGCTGCCTTGCGGGAAAAACTGCCTCTGTCAGCTGTTGCCCGAAAGACGATTGTGAGTGCGAGGCAGGCGGTAAAGGCTATTCTCAACGGCAAGGATACGCGCCTGCTGGTGGTGGTGGGTCCCTGTTCCATTCATGATCCGAAGGCGGCTCTGGAATATGCCACCCGGCTGCGGGCATTGTCGGCGGAATTGTCTGGCGAGCTGCTGCTTCTGATGCGCGTGTATTTCGAGAAGCCACGCACCACCACCGGTTGGAAAGGGCTGATCAATG
>DTXR01000137.1 GCA_012962365.1 Chromatiaceae bacterium
ACTGCCTGGCGCTGCATGTTGGAACCCATGAGGGCACGGTTGGCGTCGTCGTGCTCAAGGAAGGGAATCAGGGCTGCCGCCACTGAGACGATCTGTTTGGGCGACACGTCCATGTATTCCACCTTGTCCGGGGAGAACAGGGCAAATTCATTCTGATGCCTACAGGACACCAGATCCTCAGTGAGGCTGCCTTTCTTGTCCATGGCTGCGCTCGCCTGGGCGATGACAAAACGCCCTTCCTCGATGGCGGACAGGTAATGAATTTCGTCCGTGGCCTTGCCGTCCTTTACCACACGATAAGGGGTTTCCAGGAAACCGTAGCGGTTGGTCTTGGAATACACCGCCAGAGAGTTGATCAGGCCGATGTTCGGGCCTTCAGGCGTCTCGATTGGGCATACCCGGCCGTAGTGGGTGGGATGCACGTCGCGCACCTCGAAGCCAGCGCGCTCACGCGCCAGACCACCGGGACCGAGAGCAGATACGCGCCGCTTGTGGGTAATCTCGGACAGGGGATTGTTCTGATCCATGAACTGAGACAGCTGACTGGAGCCGAAGAATTCCTTGATCGCAGCCGAAACGGGCTTGGCGTTGATCATCTCCTGGGGCATGAGTCCTTCGGACTCGGCCAGGGTCAGGCGTTCCTTGACCGCACGTTCCACGCGCACCAGGCCCACACGGAACTGGTTCTCGGCCATCTCGCCCACGCAACGCACGCGGCGGTTGCCCAGGTGATCGATATCGTCGGTGGTACCTTTGCCATCGCGGATATCCACAAGCGTCTTGAGTACGTCCACGATATCGGACTTGTCAGCATTCTCGGCAACAAGCTCCTTGGAGATGGCATCGTCACGCTGGCTGAAATATTTGCCGTCATAGAGTATGCCAAGGCCTTCGGTTTCCTCGCGGCCCAGACGACGGTTGAACTTCATGCGGCCTACCGCTGACAGGTCGTAACGCTCGTCGGTGAAAAACAGGTTGTGGAACAGGTTCTGCGCCGCCTCCTTGGTGGGCGGCTCGCCGGGACGCATCATGCGATAGATTTCCACCTGCGCTTCCAGTCGCGTAGAGGTGGGATCCAAACGCAGGGTCTCGGAAATATAGGGACCATGATCCAGGTCATTGGTGAACAGGGTCTTGAGTTCCTTGATGCCTTTCTCCTGGATCGCCGTCACCATTTCCTCGGTGATTTCATCATTGGCAGCCGCTAACAATTCGCCGGTTTCTGGATCCACGAGATCATGAGCCAATGTCTTGCCCACCAGGTACTCGGCAGGCACTTCAAGTTGACTGACGCCTTCCTTTTCCATGGCGCGGATATGGCGCGCGGTAATCCGCTTGCCCGCTTCCACGATCACCTTGCGGCCGGCCTTGATATCGAACCCGGCAGTCTCGCCACGCAAACGGGCAGGCACCAGGTCCAGCAGGATCTTGTCCCCCTTCAGGGTGAAGCTATCCGTCTCGAAGAAATAATCAAGAATTTCCTGGGTGTTGTAGCCCAGGGCGCGCAACAGTACGGTCGCCGGAATCTTGCGGCGACGGTCGATACGCACGAATACCGCATCCTTGGGATCGAACTCGAAATCCAGCCAGGAACCGCGGTAGGGAATCACCCGTGCAGAGAACAGCAGTTTGCCGGATGAATGTGTCTTGCCTTTGTCATGATCGAAGAACACGCCGGGGGAACGGTGCAGCTGGGAGACGATGACCCGCTCGGTACCGTTGATGACGAAGGTGCCGGTATCAGTCATGAGCGGCAGTTCACCCATGTAGATTTCCTGCTCCTTGACGTCCTTGATGCGCTTCACGTTGGCAGGCGCATCGCGATCATAAATGACCAGACGCACCAGCACGCGCAGCGGGGCGGCATAGGTCACGCCACGCAACTGACATTCACGCACGTCGAACATGGGCTCGCCAAGGCGATAGCTCACATACTCGAGGGCCGCGCTGCCATTGTGGCTGACAATGGGAAAAACCGAGTTGAACGCCGCATGCAATCCGTACGCGTCCCGCTCGTCGGGCTTTTTGTCCGCCTGCAGGAACTTGCGATAGGAATCGATCTGTGTCGCAAGTAGAAAAGGTATTTCGAGAACGCTACCGCGTTTCGCA
>DTXR01000138.1 GCA_012962365.1 Chromatiaceae bacterium
GTGGCAAATACTTGATTTCAGCAGGCAACAATATGCACAGGAATCCTCCTTGCCGGCAGCACAGAAATCAGCTTGAAAGGCTGTCTTTCCCCCAGCCACCACCACCGGGAGTTTCTATGCACAGCACATCGCCCACTACCACATGGCGATGGCACTTTGGTGGCAATATTTCATCGTTCAGAAGATTTCTGCCGGGCCGCCCTGCCTCCCCCCCCGCCAGTCCCCAGGGTGCAAGCTGCCGTCTTTCCGTCAGCAGAGATACCTCGGCATCGGCGAGAAACTCGAACTCACGCACCAGGCCTTCACCCCCACGGTGCTCACCCTTGGCCCCGGATCCACGGCGAATTTCATAGCGCCGGATGCGCAGGGGATACTGTTGCTCCAACACTTCCACCGGGGTATTCAGCGTATTGGTCATGTGGGTTTGTACGGCGCTGATGCCACCGCCCTCGCGCCCTGCCCCCATGCCACCACCGATGGTCTCATAATAATCCCAGCTGGCACCGGTAACGGCTGAACCCATGGCCAGATTGTTCATGCTGCCATGACTGGCTGCCGCCATCTGATCAGGAATAGCGTGCGCCAGAGCACCCATGATGACATCCACCACCCGGGTACTGGTTTCAACATTGCCAGCCGCTACAGCCGCAGGATAACGGGCATTTACCAGGCATCCTTCGGGCGCGTGCAGCACAATGTTGCGAAACACACCGGCACAAGCTGGTGTTTGAGCCGGCATCAAACAGCGGAATACGTAATACACAGCTGCTGCGGCCACCGACATGGGACAATTGACATTCCCTGCCACCTGCTGTGAGGTACCCGCAAAATCCACCGAAATCCGTCCATGATCCACCGTGACAATCACCTGCAAGGGAATATGCTCCTGGTTCTGGCCATCATCATCCAGATAGTCAGTAAATGCATAGCGGCCATCGGGAATTTTTTCCAGTGCCGCCTGCGCCAGTCTCTGACCGTAAGCATTCAGCTCATCCATGCCAATGAAATCCACTGATACCCAGGACCGCCTGTGCGCACAGTTCTCCTTGCGCATCGAAGATGGCACAGGAATAATCCAGGCGATCCCGGATATTGGGTGAAAAGCCGTATTGCGTAATACGGCTCCCATTTCATCGCAAATGGACGCCAGACGATTGGCGAACAGTCCCAGAGCGATCACATAAAACCTGTTTTCGTTTTTATTTTCACCTGAATCCGTGGGTTCAGGGCGGATGCAGAGTGCATGATATTGATTTCACAGTGGAATCAAAAAATCTTAGCTTCA
>DTXR01000139.1 GCA_012962365.1 Chromatiaceae bacterium
ATGGCGGTGAGATGAGCGCCCACCATTATTTCCGTGATTTCGCTTATTGTGACAGCGGACAGATCCCCTGGCTGTTGGTTGCTGAACTCATCAGTGTCAAAGCGCGCAGTCTCGGCAGTATGCTGGATGAACGCATCTCCAGGTTCCCAACCAGTGGTGAAATAAACTTCAAGGTGAAAGATGCCGCCGAGGCAGTGAAGGCCGTGGAGGAGAAGTACTTGCCCAGCGCCAAGCGTGTGGATCGTACCGACGGTCTGTCTCTGGAATATGACAACTGGCGCTTCAATCTGCGTGCCTCCAATACCGAGCCCGTGCTGCGCCTGAATCTGGAAAGTCGGGGTGATCAGAAACTCTTGGAAGAAAAAACGGCCGAATTGAGCGTATTTCTGTCCGGCATGGGCGAGTGACCCATGTCTTGCAGGCAGCCAGAGAATAAAACGTGCGTCTGCTGATCACCGGGCAACCTGCTTCGGGCCTGTTCCTTTTAGCGGCGCTGTTGCGTCGGCTCTACCAACTGGATGATTTTGTCACCCCAGGGCGGGAGCGACCGGAAAACGAAGCGGCCCTCGTCCGGCAAATCCAGGAAGGGGGTTTTCCGGACGATTGTCTGCTCACGGGCCATTACGCAGCGGACCCGGCGCTGCTGGCGGCCTGTGATCGGGCAGGCATACAGATGCTGCATGTACTGCGTGACCCCGGCAGCACCTTCGAGACGCTTTATTTCAACGCCAACAACCGGGCTGGCGCATCTGCAGATTTCGCACAGGTCCTCGATGGCCGGCCCATGGACAGCAGGGAAGCGCTTGATTTCATCCAAACGCAATTTGCCGAGCAGTTGCGCTGCAGCGCCAGCTGGATTGGTAAGGATAGCGTGCGGCTGATCCGTCAGGAAGCACTGGTCAGGCAACCCGAAACCGAACTGGAGGTTTTGTCGGCCAGCGTGGGTGAATTGCAGACAGAGAACATCCGGGATGCGGTTGCTGCTGTTATGGCCGATACGACCACCGCTTCGGGAGACGACCCGTTGTCCGATTCGCGCCTGCCCGCGAGAACCCTGTGCGCCATCAACAAGGTGTTGCCCGAGGCGTACCGGGCGGAGGGTTATCGCGAGCATACCTGTTCTGATGCCGCGATCATGAACCGGCGCATGAGTGATTTTTCGAAATTCACATCCCTGTACGGCGACAAGCAGCGTGTTTTTCTGGTGGGTCATGGCAAGTCGGGAACCACCTGGCTGCACATGCTGTTCTTTCATCACCCGAATACGGCGGTGGTCGCGGAGCGCCGTTTGTTCGAGCACCCCGATCACAATCGCGCACTGTTTGATTCCCTGCTGGACGATGCCGTTTTCGACAGTTGGTTCCGGAGCTCTTCCTTCGGCGTAACCGCACCGGAGCAGGAAGGGGTGCGTTATGAACTGTCCCGGCTGATGAGCGATTACCTGCTCTATCGCGCTCTGGCGGTGCGTAAAACTGCAAAAGGGTTCGATCGCACGGATCCTATCAGCCATTTCAGTGAGAAGATTGCGCTGAATACCGAAGCTGACGCCAACATCACAATCGAGACCCTCAAGCGCATGTACCCGGATGCAAAAATCATCCATATCGTGCGCGACCCGCGGGATGTGGCGGTGTCCGCCATGTTTCATTCCTACCGGAATTTCAGCGAAAAGCGTGAAAAAAACTGGATCACCAATTTTGTCGAGTCCGCGCTCGCGGGGGATTCCGGCAATATCCTCGAGAAACAGGCAGTATCCGCCTATTTCAAGAATCATGCGCGTGCCTGGAATCGCATCGCCAGTATTTTTCACACTACCGGAAAGGAACTCTATGCTGACAATTACCTGCTGGTGCGTTACGAGGATCTGCTAGAACAGCCAATGGCGCAGGTCGGTCAGCTGTTCTCTTTCTCCGGACTGCCTCACGGCGAAGATCTGGTGGCGAAAATTGTGGACAAGGCCTCTTTCAAGAACCTATCCCAGGGGCGCAAGGCAGGGGAACAGGACAGCGCCAGCTTCTACCGCAAGGGTGTGTCCGGGGACTGGAAAAACTACCTGACACCAGAAGCCAGCCGCAAGGTCTTCAAGGACGCCTGGGAGCTTATGCAACAGTTCGGTTATGAGTAAACGGCGTACGCTCACGGAAGCGCGTTTTTGGCGTAATGCTGTTGTTCTGATCGTGCTGTTGGCGGCTGGTTTGTCCCTGGCCTGGTATCTGCATTTCAAAGGCAGGGAGGAGGGTGTGTATGCCCTGTCCCGGGATCAAATTGCGGTGCCCCCGCAGGGCAAGGTGCGCAAGCTGTCCCTGCCGGAAGTCGATGGGCTGCCGATCTGGAGCGTGGACACCAAGATCAACCGCATCGCCTGTAACCGTCAGCACAAAGCTACTTCCGGGGGCTGGGTGATCAAACAGTGGAAGAACCAGGATTCCCTGTGCAATGACAAATCCCCCGAGCCCACCCAGGCTTGTCCCGGCGCTTCTTCCGAACTGTCCACCCGTACAGCCCGTTACTGCCATTGGAAGAAAGAGCGCAAGGTGCTGTTGTCCCTGGACGCTGCCAAAATGGCCAATCAGGGATGCAATCCAAACGCCAGGGGTAATGTGGGTGGTTTTGTCTCTTACCTGGCTTGGGAGCCGAGAATCCTGGAGGAATTTCGTGATCACGCGGAACGCTACATGACGCGCAACATGGCAGAGATCTTCGTGCGTTTCCGCTTCCGTAATATCGGGGTGAATGACGCCTATGAATGTGATAGGGACAAAGTGGACAAGGATGCAGTGCATATGAAAGCCATCGTCCATTCCTATGCCACGGCCACCTTCTCCGAGATCGAACCGGGTACCCGGCGGGGCACCGGGCGCACCATCTTCTACCAGATTCTAAACTACGATGCCCGGCCCAGGGTGCAGGAGCATGTTCACCAGGGGCGCCACGTCTATCTGACCTGTAACTATAAGAACGACAAGTACAGCACCATGATCTACAGGGACACGGTGTTCGAATTTGGTCAGTCCATGGCTTATCCTCCACGGGAGGCTGGAGGCGACTTCGTGGACTACGAATTCAACCTGCTGGCGGGTATGAAGCGCGGCATCAAGGAATGCTATGGTGACATCGACCCGGGAAACTTCAAGTTCACCGGGTTTCATATTGGCACCGAGATCAAGAACGGCGCCTACCATGAATTCATGATCGAAGATCCGGAGATCGAAATCATTTACAGCAGGGACCCGGGCTGATGGACAGGGAAGCCCCCCGGCCCTGGTATTTCCTGCACATCCCCAAGACCGCCGGCACCACCTTTCGCGTGATGCTGGAGAATCGATTTCACATGGACGACATCTGTCCTGCCTACGAGTTCTTCCAGATCGGGGAATACGCTGATGAGCAGCTGAGGCGCTTCCGGCTGTTTCGCGGTCACATGGGCTATAACCTGGTCAACTACCTGCCGGAAAACCCCCGGGTTATGGTCATGCTGCGCGAACCCATGGAACGGGCCGTGTCCCACTTCGAGTACATCCGGCGCGACCCCGGTCATCCCAAGCACTGCATCATCCATGAACAGAAGATGGGATTGAAGGAATATCTCCTTGATCCCGTACTCAGCGCGGAAGTCACCAATGCCCAGGTGCGTCCCCTGGCGCACCTGACGGATAGGCAGACACTGCGCGAACTGATGAACGACAGCGGCTCCCAGGATGAGTTTGCCCGCGCCTGGCGTCACCGTGACGGTGTGCTGCCGCCGGAAGACGAACTGCTGGATGTGGCTCTGGAACGTCTCGATTCCATGGATTTCGTGGGTGTGGCGGAAAAGCTGGAGCAGGGCATGGAACTGGCGGCCTGGTTGCTGGAGCCCCCTGCGCCCGAGCAGTCGCAATCACTCAATATCAATCCCGGGCGCCCCCGCCTGGACGCGCTGTCCCATGATGTGCTGGCCCTGTTGAAGCAGGCCACGGTTCTGGATCGCCGGCTGTATGAA
>DTXR01000140.1 GCA_012962365.1 Chromatiaceae bacterium
CATGCACGGGGCCGCCCCTGGGCATGGACGCTTCCCTGATCAGCTCCCGGCCCAGAGACTGCAATCGGCGCAGGCCGCTTTCCGAAGCTTCTGCAGGCGGCAGTTGATGGAAAGCCCGCACCTGGTTGCCAAACAGATGAATCTGGTCGATGGTCTGGTTGGCCTGGCACCGCTGCAATTCCCAGGGGCGGTCCGCACTGAGCAGGATCAGGGGAAGCTGTTGCCGGTTGGCCTCCACCACAGCAGGCAACCAGTTGGCCACCGCGGAACCCGATGTACACACGAGTGCTACAGGTTCAGCTGTTTCCCTGGCGATACCCAGGGCAAAGAAGGCCGCGCTGCGTTCATCCACGACCGTGTCATGCTTGATCCGGGGATGCAGCACCGTCGCTAGCGTCAGGGGCGTATTGCGCGAGCCGGGAGAGATCACCACCCGCCTGAGACCTGCGCCCGCCAATCCCTGCAACAGTGACAAACACCAATCCAGATTGATTCTGCCCTGATCCATCAGTGCAGGAGCGCATTCAGCATGGGCTCGAACTTCAGTTCGGTTTCCCTGAGTTCCTGATCCGGATCTGACACCCGGGTGATGCCGCCGCCGGCGTAGAGTTGCGCCACGTTCTCATGAATCAGCGCGCAACGCAGGATCACAGACATCCGGGCTTCCTGATGGTCGCCCAGCCAACCAAAAGCGCCGGTGTACCATCCTCGCGGAAGCTGCTCATATTCCCGAATCCATGCCAATGCCGATTCTTTGGGCAGCCCACCCACCGCCGGTGTGGGATGCAGCGCATCCAGGACTTGCAGGGGATGCACATCGGAACGTGGGACAGCATGTACAGGCGTATATAAATGGGAGAGAGACCTCAGGGCCAGGGGGACAGCTGCCTGGTCGGCTTTGAGTTCGGTACACAATGGATGCAGCGCATCCCTGATCGCCTGAACCACCGGCGCATGTTCATGGATTTCCATTTGCGCATCGGGCCGGGCTTGATGGGCAGGAAAAGTACCGGCCAGCGCATCACAATGAAGATGCTGGGCGCTCATGTCGAACAGCTGCTCCGGCGTTGCCGCCAGCAAGGTACCATGACCAAAATTGACAGAAAGCTGGGTACATCTCGGGTAATGCTGTGCCAGAGAAGAAAGCATCTCGCGGTGTGGCACAGTTTCCCCAAAGCGCAGTTGCAGCTGGCGGGTCAAAACCACCTTGTCGAACCTGTTGGCTTTCATGGCAGCAATGGCATGGGCCACATTGTTCCGCCAATCGGAGGCGGCGGGCAGCTCGGTCTTGAGAAACACCCGGGAGCGCTGTTCTGATGACCTTGCCGTTTCCATGAAAAGAACCGACCGGAGTCGTGCGACCCAGTCAGCGATGATCTTTTCCGGCAGGGTATCCTGGTCTCTATAGCAGTTGAACGTGAGGACGCAACGGCCCTTCTTCCACTCGAACATCAGCTGCGGCAAATACAGTCCTGCATTGTCGAACCCCACCCAGCCCTGTTCCGGCTGGAATTCCGGATCGAAAGCAAAGCCCACGAAGACCCAAGCGCTGGCACGGCCCCGGCCCTGGCTGACGCGTGTCCAGTTGGTCTGCAAACATCGATAGGCAGTTTCCAGCTGCCGGAAGCGCTGACCGCCACGGGCCCTGATCACGTGCGCCATACCCAGGCCCAGCAACCGATATTGTCTGTCAGGCTGATGCCAGTATAGCCAACCGGACGCATTCGCCGGCGGGGCGGCAGGCTCTGCCAGCGGTACTTCGAAAGAGATGGATAATGGCCCCGTTTGCCGCCCAGACAACGCCGGCATCGCCAGATGGCGAAGTTCCGCGTGTAAACGCCCCAGCCATACGGGAACAGGTTGCAGCTTGTTCGCTCTGCCAGCCACCGCTTATTTTACGGTTTCAAATCGGTAGGGAATGATGAACAGGCCTTCCGGCGTGTCGACCATGAGCTTTGCTTCCCAGTCCATGCGCTGGCGAATACAAACCGGCAACAACCCTTCCCCCTCGAAACTGCCTTCGCCTTTCGCCGACAGACGGGGACGGTTATACCCCATATTCATGGTCACTCCGGAAAAATCGACCTCCACTTTCCGTGCCTTCACGCCCTTTACCTGAACCTGCAGCTTCAAAGGCTTTGTCAGGGGAATGCTGCGAGGCAGAATACTGAATGCCACTTCGCCGCCATTTGGCAGGACTGCCGTACAGGGGCCATCATGTAAATCACAGTTCGACAGAGGAAGAACCTGGGCGGGGCCTGGCTCGAAATAGTCACGAAAATACCAGACCACACCACCCAGCAGCGCTGCGAGCAGAAAAATAACGGTGGGAACCAGCCAGTTTTTCTTTTGGGCCATGAGAAACTCCTTATGTAGAAGACCTCAGGGAAGATCGCCCTTGCGGAACATGAGATATCCCAGCCACGCGGTCAGGGTACCAAGCACGAAAGGATAGATCAGCGCCCAAATGAGATAACCGGTTTCACCAAAATTATCCAAAATGACGTAAGCAGATGGGCCCAGCAACACCAATTGGGGATCGAACAACAACATGGCAC
>DTXR01000141.1 GCA_012962365.1 Chromatiaceae bacterium
CCTCTCCGGGAAAATTCCGGATCCTGGTGAAATATCCGGGCTAGCAAGCTAATGAGAAGATTTGCAACGACGAAGCCGGACATTCTGGGCGCAAGATACGAGTTCACGATTGAAATCAGAGGTTCCTTTGCGCTATCCAAAGCAATATTTTGCACTCTGCACTCCCTCTCAAGCCACAGAGTCAGGATGAAGAGAAAAGCCGGTTTTGGCTTCTGAACAAGAACTTGTGGATCGAAAAAAAGCGGCCTGTTAAAAAACAGGCCGCTTCATTGAGATAAAAGCCGAAGAGTTGCTTAACCCGCGTCTCCTTCTCCTTCTTCGCCGGGTGTATCTTCACCGGGATCGTAGCCCTCTGGTAGCGTATGAGCGATGCCCTTGTGGCAGTCGATGCAGGTATAGCCATTGTCGATAGCTTCTTCATGCCGGTCAGCGCTTCGACTTTCCTGCTTCTCGAAATCCATGGATTCAATATCATGGCAGTTACGGCATTCTCTGGAATCTGTGGATTTCATGGCTTTCCAGACATTCTGAGCCAGATGCATGCGCTTGGCCTCGAATTTTTCGGGGGTATCCACTTCTTTGGTGATGAAGTGGTGATACAACTCATTGGATGCCTGGATTTTGCGTACTATCTTGTGGATCCACTCTTTGGGTACATGGCAGTCAGGACAAGTGGCGCGTACACCAGTGCGGTTGGTGTAGTGGATGGTTTCCTGCAGTTCTTCGTAGGGGGTATCACGCATTTCATGGCAGGAAATACAAAACTCTTCGGTGTTCGTCAGCTCCATTGCCCAGTTGAATCCGCCCCATAATGCAATACCCAGAACGATACCGATGAGCAGCACCGAGAAGGTGCCCTTTTTTTGACCGCTAGTCATGATTGAATCCCCGTAGAAAATGCGTGAAGTAATGGCCCCCCGGAGGAGGCCATACAAATACTAGTGTTATTTTATACCTTCAAAGTCATTTTTGACCAGTGGGCTGGCATCTACCTGAGGCGCATGACACTGGTCGCAGAAGTAACGGCGGGAGGAAACTTTTTGCAGTTTTTTCCCATCGCGAGAGATGAAGTGGCTTTCGCCAACCACAGGGGCTTTTTCTTTCTTATGGTTTTTCTTGCTGTGACATTTCATGCAGCCGTTGTTTTTCAGGGAGATCTTGTACTTGTCGATCTTGTGCGGAATCATGGGAGGCTGCTGCTTGTAGGATCGCTCGAATCCACCTTCTTGGGATACGATCTTTTTCTTGCTGATCTTCACCGATTGTCCCGCTAGGTCGTCTGTGCCGCGCAGGGAAGCAATACTTTCCTTGGCCACAACGCTATTACCTGTAAGCAGGAACAAGCCCACGGCTACCA
>DTXR01000142.1 GCA_012962365.1 Chromatiaceae bacterium
GAGAAAGGCGGCCACCAGATCCACCACAACCGCTTTATCGACAATTTTGTCGATGCCATGGGCAGCACCACCGACACCTCCCGCCTCAATCACTGGGAGGGCAACTATTGGGACAGCTATTCAGGTTTCGACCTGAACAACGATAACATCGGTGATCAACCTCATCGGGTGTACCTGTATGCCGACAATATCTGGATGGAACGTCCCATGGCGCGTTTCTATCGCGGCACCCCGGCACTCTCCCTGATCGACTTTGTGGAACGCCTGATTCCCTCCTCCGAGCCGGATCTGATGTATGCCGATTCCAAGCCCCTGATGGCGCCGCCGATACAGAAAAATACGCCTTGAAAAAAACCCTATTTTTCTGTAGTGTCGCTCTTTTGCTTTTGGACACTCAGGTTCAAAGGGCGCAGGTGGCCACCGTTTCGGGGCTGCCTTTTGTTTTTTTGGGTTTGCAGAATATGAAGAATGTATTGATGAATACCTACAATCGCCTCCCGGTCACTTTCGTCAAGGGTGAAGGCGTCTATTTGCACGACGACCAGGGGAAAACCTACCTGGATGCCATCTCGGGTATTGCCGTCTGCGGCCTGGGCCATGCGCATCCTGAAGTCACCCGCGCCATCTGCGAACAGGCGGGTTCCCTGGTGCACACATCCAACCTGTACGGCATCGGCAACCAGCAACAACTGGGCGAGAAACTCACCGCGCTGGCCGGCATGGACAAGGTGTTCTTCGCCAACTCCGGCGCGGAAGCCAACGAAGCCGCCATCAAGCTGGCGCGCCTGCACGGACACAAGCAGGGCATCGACAACCCCGTCATTCTGGTTATGGAAGAAAGTTTTCACGGCCGCACCATGGCGACATTGACCGCAACGGGTAACCGCAAGGTGCAGGCCGGTTTCGAGCCTCTGGTACAGGGCTTTGCCCGTGTTCCCTATGGCGATCTGGAAGCCCTGGAAACAGCGGCGACCCATCTCAAGAACATCGTCGCCGTTCTGGTGGAACCTGTGCAGGGCGAAGGTGGTATCAATATTCCGCCGACCGGCTATCTGTCCGGTATCCGTGAGCTGTGTGACAAACACAACTGGCTGATGATGCTGGACGAAGTACAGACCGGCATGGGCAGAACCGGCAAGCCCTTCGCTTTCCAGCATCATGCGCTAAAGCCTGATGTCATGACCCTGGCCAAAGCCCTGGGCAATGGCGTGCCCCTAGGTGCCTGTCTGGCCGACGGCAAGGCGGCCGACCTGTTCGCCCCAGGCAATCACGGCTCCACCTTTGGCGGCAACCCCCTGGCCTGCGCGGCTGGCCTGGCGGTCGTTGAACAGCTCACGAGCAACAAGCTCTGGGAACAGGCCGCCAGCATGGGCGATATCCTGACTCAGAGCCTGACGCAGCAGCTGGAAGGCACCAAAGGCTTTGTCGAAATCCGCTCCCTGGGACTGATGCTGGGCATCCAGCTGGATCGTCCCTGTGCCGATCTGGTGGACATGGCCCTGCAGAAAGGATTGCTGATCAACGTGACCGCCGATTCCGTCGTGCGTCTGTTGCCGCCCCTGATCATCAGCAGGGAGCAGACCCAGCAGCTGGCGGACGAACTGTCCGCACTGATCATCGAGTTTCTGGAGTCCACATCATGACCCGGCATTTCCTGAGTCTGCTGGATCTCAGCCCAGATGAGTTCCGGGGCATCATTCAACGCGCGGGCGAGCTGA
>DTXR01000143.1 GCA_012962365.1 Chromatiaceae bacterium
CCTCTCCGGGAAAATTCCGGATCCTGGTGAAATATCCGGGCTAGCATCGTGTTGAATAACGCATTTTTCTGTTTTTGAGCGACAAAGCCCGAGGATGGGCTTTGTCGACCTGTCGCGTTGCCTTGGCAGCTTCCCTCATCTGTGGGAGGGAGGCCAGCCTACCTGCGCTTACATCTGCACTTTGCAGGCTTTTTACATCCACTCCCCAGCCTGAATGAATCGACGCCTGGGCTGTCGCCAATAGAACGATTTATTCAATACCAATACTGTGGGTATTTGATCTAGGTCAACAATCCGTACCTAAAGCGTGGTTTTGACAGGTTTTGGCGGAACCACTTGAACTTGGTCTGTTTTGTGCATGGTAGAGCTCAGGCTGTCGGCTGTTTGCGTGATTTTCATCCCTCAATGTCGACAAATCAACAATAGACCTGGAGGAAATCCAATGGTTGTAAGAGTCTCAACGGGGCGTGCAATACTTGCCGCCACACTGGGGGTCGGATTGGCTGTCACGGCGCAAGCTGCGAGCTATCCGGATATCGGACCCTTGCCGCAGTTGAAAATAAACAAGGCGAAAGCGGAGTTGGGCAAACGCCTGTTCTTCGACAAGCGTTTGTCGGGGGATGCCGGTATTGCCTGTTCCGACTGCCATGTACCGGAAAAGGCCTACAGCAGCAAGGAGGCGCTGTCTCCAGGCTATCCAGGGAATGGCCATTTCCGCAATGCTTCATCGCTGGTGAATACCGCCCACAAGAACGTGTGGAACTGGGATGGCCGCATCGGCACCAACCTCAACGACATGACCCGGGAGATGCTCACGGAAGACTACATCATGAACATGGATATGCGGATCATGCAAGAGCGCATGAAGCAGGATCCGGTGTATGTGAAGATGTTCAAGGATGCCGGTTACGGAGAGCCCTCCAACGGTTCCGTGCGCAAGGCCATTCCCGAGTATCTGAAGACCCTGACTTCCAGCGGATCACCGTTTGACAAAGGCACGATGTCCGCCTCTGCCCGGCGTGGAATGAAGTTGTTCAAGGGCAAGGCGGGTTGTGTGCAATGTCACAATGGCCCCTTGCTGACGGATCTCAAGCCGCACAATACCGGCGTTCCAGAGAATCTGGATGTGTTCATGGATCCTATGAATCATCAGGCATTCATCGCCTTTGCCATGTTCCAGGGCGTCCCAAATTACATGAACCTCAAGCGTGATCCGGGGTATTTCAACGTGACTCTGCAAAAGCAGGATATGGGCAAATTCATCACGCCATCCCTGCGGGAACTCAAGTACAGCGCGCCTTACATGCACAACGGCATGATCAAGACCCTGCCTGAAGTGGTTGAGTTCTACAATCGTGGCGGCGGCAAGGATAGCAACAAGGACAAAAAGCTCAAGCCTCTGGGTCTGAGTGCTGCCGAGAAAAAAGATCTGGTGGCGTTCCTGGAATCCCTCTCCGGAGATCCCCTGACCGGCCCCAGGCATGTTTGGGATCAGCCCTATCCGTCTGAGTACCCTGTCATCGAAAACTGGACGCAGGTCCGTAACTAATCAGGAGAATGTCATGAGTATAAAGAAGATCGCTCCTACCCTCGTTGCGGCTGCTGTTGCGACTGCATTGACCGCTTGTCAGGCACAGGAGACCAAGACAGGCAGTGCCGCAGCATCCGGAAAATCCACGGCAGCGAAGACTGCACAGGCGGGCCCTCCACCATTGGCGCCGCTGGGGCCGCCTCCCATTCCGCCGGACAACAAGAACACACCGGAAAAAGTTGAACTGGGCAAGATCCTGTTCTTCGATGCCCGCCTTGGTGGTGACGCCTCCACCGGTTGCTCCACCTGCCATGAACCCGATCAGGGCTGGGCCTGGGCAGAAGACTTTTCCCGTGGCTATCCCGGTACGGTGCACTGGCGCAACAGCCAGACCATCATCAACAGTGCCTACTATGGCCGTAATTTCTGGGCTGGATCGGTACCGTCCCTGGAGAAGCAGGCACCTTCAGCTGCCAAGGGGGGGGTCGCCGGTAACGGTGAGAACGACATCATGGAAGCCCGTCTGGCGCTGATCCCGGAATACCGCAAGCGTTTTATGGAAGTTTACGGTACTGAATGGCCATTGATTGGCGATGCCTGGGGTGCTATCGCCGCATTCGAGCGTACGCTGGTACAGCGTGACACGCCTCTGGACAAGTACCTGCAAGGCGACAAGTCCGCATTGAACGAGCAGCAGGTGAAAGGCATGGCGCTGTTCAACGGCAAGGCAGGCTGCATCCAGTGTCACAACGGTGCGCTCGCTTCGGATCAGGACTACCACAACATCGGTGTTCCACCCAACAAACGCTGGGAAGAAGACGGTTTGGCGCAGGTAACCTTCCGTTTTGAGCAATATGCCAAGGGCCAGACAGAAGAGAACTATCGCAAGGCCAAATCCGATTGGGGATTCTACTATCGGGGCAAGAACAAGTGGGACAGGGGCAAGTTCCGCACACCTTCTCTGCGCTATACCGCCTACACGGCGCCGTATATGCACAACGGTGTGTTCTACACCATGGAGGAAGTGGTGGACTTTTACAACCGCGGTGGCTTCGATGAGGACGGCCGCACCACGGCATTTCCCGAAAACAAGTCCAAGCTGATCAGGCCGCTGGGTTTGACAGATGAGGAAAAAGAAGACCTGGTGGCGTTCCTGGAAGCATTCTCCGGTGAAGAAATTCTGATGGAGAAGCCCAAGATGCCAGCGTACGCACCTCTGTTCACCAAGGCTGAACTGGAAGCCGCACAGGAGGCAAAATAATGAGCGA
>DTXR01000144.1 GCA_012962365.1 Chromatiaceae bacterium
ACCTCACCGACCGCGCCGAACACAAGCCGGATCAGCTTTCCGGTGGACAGCGGCAGCGCGTCGCCATCGCCCGAGCCACGGTCATGGAGCCGGCTGTGCTGCTGGCGGACGAGCCGACGGGAAACCTGGATCACCAGTCCGGCCTGGATGTGGTGGAGATTCTCGAAGCCCTGAATGATCGGGGCATCACCCTGATTGTGGTGACCCATGATGCGGAACTGGGCCGGCGCGCCCGCCGTCAGCTGCACATGCTCGATGGCCGCATCCATGTGGAGAAGCAGGGGGGCTGATGCGCTTGCTGGGCCTGGATGTGTTGCGTTTCGCCTGGGGTGCGTTGACGGGCTATCCCTCCCGCGCGTTGCTCATGTTGCTTGCCATGTCCATCGGTGTGGCTTCAGTGGTAATGCTCACCGCGTTGGGAGAAGGGGCGCGCAATTATGTGAGGGGTGAGTTTGCGTCTCTGGGCACCAATCTGCTTACCGTGATTCCGGGCCGTTCCGAAACCGGTGGATTCAACCCGTCCACTCTCATGGGGGAAACACCCAGAAATCTGACTCTGGGCGATGCTCAGGCACTGACGCGCAGCTACAGCGTGCATCGGGTGGCGCCCCTGAATGTCGGCTCTGCTGAGGTCAGCCACAAGGGCCGGGTGCGGGATACGGTGATACTGGGTGCTACCCATGACATGCTGCCACTGCGCCGCTGGGAGATCATGCAGGGCAAGTTTCTGCCGAGGATGCGTTGGGATAGGGCCATGCCCGTGGTGGTCATCGGTAACATGGTGCGTGAGGAACTGTTCGGTGCGGAACCGGCGTTGGGACAGTGGCTGCGCATCGGCGACCGGCGCTTCCGGGTCATCGGCATCATGGGATCGGAAGGGCGTTCCATCGGCGTGGATGTGGAGGATACAGTGTATATCCCTGTCGCCTCGGCGCAGCAGTTGTTCAATACCGAGTCCCTGTTTCGCATACTGGTGGAGGCGCGCAGCCGTACGTCCATTCCTGCGGCGGAGAACTACATCATCAAGACCCTGCAAACGCGCCACCAGGGTGTAAAGGACGTCACCATCATCACGCAGGATGCGGTGCTGCTGACCTTCGACAAGATCCTCGGTGCGTTGACCTATTCCGTAGGAGGCATTGCTGCCATCAGCCTGATGGTGGCCGGGATACTGATCATGAATGTGATGCTGGTGGCGGTGTCCCAGCGCACGGCGGAAATCGGGCTGCTCAAGGCGCTGGGGGCCGATCATCGCCAGATTCTGTCCATTTTTGTAGGCGAGGCGTTACTGCTGTCGGGCCTTGGTGCGGTGGCGGGGCTGATCATCGGGGAGTTGGGCAGCCTGGCACTGCGCCAGACATTTCCTGTGTTGCCGGCCCATGCCCCGCTGTGGGCCATAGCTGCCGCACTGGGTGTGGCGCTGGGCACCGGCGTGTTGTTCAGCCTGCTGCCGGCCCGGCGGGCTGCTGCGCTCGATCCTGTCGCCGCGCTGTCCGGGAGATAGGCGAATGCTGGCGCGGGATTTTTTCATCCTCACCCTGAGCTCCATCACCGCCCATCGCCTGCGCAGCGTGCTGACGGCGCTGGGCATCGCCGTGGGCATCGCGGCGGTGATCTTGCTCACGTCCATCGGCGAAGGTATACACCGGTTTGTACTTCAGGAGTTCACCCAGTTCGGTACGACGCTGGTGGCTATCAATCCCGGCAAGGCGACGACTGCTGGCACCAGCATGGGGATCTTCGGTACCGAGCGCCCGCTGAGTATCGGGGATGCCCAGGCTCTGCGGCGCCTGCCTTTCATAAAGGCGGTAGTGCCTCTCGTGCAGGGCAATGCGGAAATCGAAGCCGATGGCCGTCGCCGGCG
>DTXR01000145.1 GCA_012962365.1 Chromatiaceae bacterium
CCGCCTGCATACCTGTGCGGTCTTCCACCGTGCCGTTCGAGGACTGAACGGCCAGTTCACGAATACGCTGCAGATTGTCACCAATCTGGCCCAGAGCAGCTTCAGCCGTCTGTGCCAGCGAAATGCCATCGGCGGCATTACGTGCGGCCTGATTCAGGCCCCTGATATCCGAAGTCATGCGGTTGATGGTATAGAGGCCGGCTGCATCATCCTTTGCACTGTTGACGCGCAAACCGGATGACAGGCGCTGCATGGCGGTAGCCAGCTGACCATTGGTCTTGTTTACATTGCGCTGGGCATTCAGCGACATGACGTTTGTGTTGATTACCATAGGCATGGTCTTGATCTCCTGTACTTCACAATCCACTCAAGCAGACTGCTTCGTTCATCTTTAGCGGACATATCTTTTTCCTCTGAGGGAGATAATTACCGCTTCCATCTTTCTCATCGTCAGATGCTGGAAAAACTTTAGAATTATTTTGAGCACCTGATCCGATAGTTGCTTAACAGGAAAAAAAAGCGGAGGCTCCCGAGTTCCGAGAGTCTCCGCTAGGAGGAATGTGCGCTTAGCGCAACAGAGAGAGGACGTTCTGAGGCGCAGAATTGGCTTGTGCCAGCATGGCAGTGCCGGCCTGTTGCAAAATCTGCACTTTGGTCAGATTGGCGGTTTCTGCGGCAAAATCGGCATCCTGAATCCGGCTGCGGGAAGCAGACAGATTTTCTGAATAGCTCTGAATACTGCCGATAACAGCCTCGAAACGGTTCTGTACTGCACCGAAAGTAGCCCGCGCACTGGATACCGCATCAATGTCCGCATCGATACTTGTTGCATGGGTACTGTCGAGCAGGTTTTGCGCATCGGCCTGGGTGCTGACATTCACCGTGTTCGCCGCAGCCCCATAGGAATTCAGCAACGTCATGTTCTGTGAGCTGACACTGATGGTTTCACCATTATCCTGACCAATCTGGAACACAGTGGACGTCGCACCATTCAACAGATCCACACCATTGAATTTTGCACTCCCTATAACACGGTAAATCTCAGCCGTCAGCTGATCGACCTCAGCCTGCATACCGGAACGGTCTTCCACCGTGCCGTTCGAGGACTGAACGGCCAGTTCACGAATACGCTGCAGATTGTCACCAATCTGGCCCAGAGCA
>DTXR01000146.1 GCA_012962365.1 Chromatiaceae bacterium
ACCTAAGTGCCAAGTATATTCAAGCAACTCTTTAAGCTGTTTACGAGTTAATGCTTTAGCAATTAGCATTTTTTGCACCCAGCCGCCACCAGACTTGATGCAGCTAAACGGAACATACCACACGAAAAACAGTATAGCAAACATTTTTAAAAACTTTTGTTGTTCATGCGACGTGTGATTATTTTACAACACCCCATATGGATTCCACAACAAAAACATCCAAATCGTTACGATTTATGGCCATCAACTCCGGAAAAACCCTTATATGTATATGCAGGTTGCCCGGCACAGAAAGTTGCATGAATACAATACTGTTGCAATCACTCAATTGCAGCTACAACGCTCATTGACTTCGTCTTGCTACACCAACAATCAGCGCAGCCTATTTCGGCGAAACCCACCAGTTTCCATCAGAGAAAACCCATTTTTCTTCGAATCGGGTGTCCATCTCTTGGCCACGCATCTGAGCGATATTCCCCATATACAGGTAATCCAGCTTGATCGTTGCTCGACAGAGGTCTTCTTCGCACTCAACCTTTTCCACAACAGCAGATTTGCGTAGTATCGAGCCGCCTTTCATGCGATTGGCATACACCTCAAACGGCTTGATACTGCGGGTTGCTGGCGAGAAGAAGTTGTACGCCTTTTCCCACTCCATGGCAATCAGCGCATCCATATGTTCCTGCGCACGTCGCTGCACAATTTCTTCCTTTGAGATCTGTGTCACATTTGCAACACTTTTCTGCTCATTTGCATCTTTCCCATCTTTTTCGCTGCAACCGACACTCACCCCAATAAAGGCAAGCGCCAGCATCAGGACAGCTCTTTTCTGAAATGTGTCGAAAATCATGGCTGATTGCCCTCTTCTTTCACTGATTCTCCCCTGTAGTCGATCGATGTACCGTAAACCCGCTCGCCGCTCTTGGCGCGTATCACGCCCGCTTCTTCGAGAAATTCCTGCTTCAGCCCTTGCATACGGGTACGGAAGTCGCGAGTGATGTTCAGCGCATCTTTTGCGCTGGTGATTACCTTGGGGGTGAGCACGATCACCAGTTCCACACGCTCATTGCCGGTTTCAGTCTCGCCAAACAGTGCCCCCAGTACGGGAACCTTGTACAGGAAAGGCACTCCACCTTCGGCATTGGTTCGCTTGTCCCGAATCAAACCACCCAACACAACGGTCTGACCGCTCTGCACTGCTACAGTGCTGTTGATTTCACGGGTCTGAATGGTGGGCTGATTGGTATTCACTTCTGTATCGGCCACCGCACTCACTTCCTGTGTGACTTCCATGGTCACCAGCCCACCTGGGTTAACCCTGGGTTCAACCGTCAGAATGATGCCGGTTTCACGATATTGCACCGTTTGGATGATGTTGCCTGCGTCGTTGGTCTGACTTTGCGTCAGGGTAGGCACTTCATCACCCACCCGTATCTTGGCTTTGTGGTTGTCCAACACCATGACGGAAGGCGCGGAAAGTACATTTACCAGGGAATCGTTGGCAAACGCATTGAGAACGGCTTTCACGGCCCCGGTACTATCGATCAGCGACCAGTTGAAACCGTTCAACAGACTGCTGATACCGCCGGTAAGGTCATTCCCGCTGGTGGATCCGCCTACGCCACCGATGCTTTGCTTCCCTCCACCAACACCGCCCTCGAAGAACCAGGAGATGCCATATTTCAACTTGTCCTTTAGCAGCACCTCGACGATAGTGGCTTCGATATGCACCTGCAGGGGTACGATATCCAGTTGTTCCAGGGTGCTCAGCACTTTCTTGTAGTCTCTTGCCGAAGCCAGGATCAGCAGGGTGTTGTGATCTTCATCCGCTACCACGCGGATTTCGCCTTCCAGCGCGCTGGTGTTGCCGCTGCTGGCGCTGGCGCTGGCAGGTTTCTTAGCCATGGCCGCCTTGGGCTTTTTGGCTTTCTCAGCCGCTGATTTGGAATTGTTAGGCTTGGAAACCACCGTGGTACTTTTCAACCCCGGTGCAACAGAACCTGATTTGGTTTTGGGCTTGGCCCCCTTGCCGGTAAACAGCTCATTGAGCAGCCCCGCCAAGTCCTCTGCCTTGCCATTGCGTACGCGATAGACAAACAGGCGCTGGGCATCACCGGACTGGGTCATGGCATCGAAGCGCTTGATCCATTTGCCGACCTCACGCAGATATTCTTTCTGAGGCGTTACCACCAGGAAGCCGTTGGCGCTTTCGATCGGTGTGATCCGCACCAGGCCACCCAGTGCTTTGCCGGCATCGCCACCGAGAACCGCATCCAGGTCTTTCTGCACTTCTTCCACAGTGCCGTTTTCCAAGGTGAAGAAGCCAACAGACAATCCTTTCATCCAGTTCACGTCGAAGGTGTCGATAACGGCCAGCATCTGCTGAAGATCACGGGCATTGCCAGAAAGAATCAGCAGATTGCGCTTGGGATCTACCCGCACGATGCTGTTGTCTTTTGTCAGGGGCTTGAGGATGTCATTCATTTCCTCGGCGCTGATGTTTTTCAGGGGGCGAATCTGCAGACTGTGGCCCGAAGGCAGTGGGATCTGGGAGTCTGCCAGCTGAGGCGTCAGCAATCCCTTGACCGCCTTGGTGACGGGTACCACGTGATAGACACCGTCCTTCTGTACCAGAGTGGCGTTATTCATGCGCAGCAGCGTTTCCAGCAGCGGCAGCAGATCCTGGCGGGATACCGGCGCCCCTGTCTGCATGCTGACGCCGCCACGCACGCCCGGATCGACGATATAACCCAGCTGCAGGGTATCACCCAACACCACCTTCACCACTTCACGAATGTCGGTGTTTTCAAAATTCAGGGTGATGTCACGCTTGCTACTGAAGACAGGGGGCTTGCCAGCTTTGGCTGGCGCCGGCGGCTTGCCGATCAGTTTGCCGCTACCGGTCACCTGCCAGTCCTGCAACGGGGGAGGTGATGACTCGCCTTCCCGGGGAGATGCAGCAGCAATGCTTTCCGCAAGTTCAGTACCCTGCCTGGCTTCCAGCACACCACTGGCGGTATTCACGGGTATGGACGGGGGAGTCAGCTCTCTGTGTTCTTTTGCGAGAGGAAACGACTGGCAGCCAACGAGCGCGAGCACAATAGCCACAAGCCCTGAACCATAGCCGACACGAAGCAAAAAGCGTTGGAGAGACACAGAGTTATTCAATGTTCGTTTCCTGAATCAATAAGCGCGGAATAGTAGCACAAACCCGCCCGTGGCTGAAATCCGGCGATATTCGACTCAAACCGAAAGCGGCTGACGATCAGCGTTTTGGTACAGCAGGCTTGGGAACAGGTTTCTTGGCAACATTGTTCTTTCTGGCGCTCTTGGCTGGCTTCCTTGAGGGAGATTTGACCGGCAGTACGGGTTTATAGTTCCTCAGCAACACGTTCTCGGTCTCGCTGCCATTGCTCAACACCAGCTTGCCGGCATCGATACTGGTCACCTTCCAGCCATCCACCTCTTCGCCGACGCGCACCCGCCGCGAGCGTCTTTCCTTGCCCCCCTTGATCAACGCGTATTTTTCCGTGCCGACAATGATGACTGCGCTGAGCTGTATGCGCGGCTTGCCAATCTTGCGTGGCGGCCTGGGCGGCGGCTTTTTACCCGGCGGCGCCGGCACATAGGGCGGCGGCGGACGGCGTTTGCTGAAAAACAACGGGCGCTCACCGATGGTCTGATAGGCTTCCTGGGCGGGAAAGCCTGAAACCCGGTCCATGCTGTCGAGCAACATCTTGATTTCGTCGCCGTTCTTGCCCGGTACGGCATGGGTGCTGATCTGAGGCGCCTGGGGAGGGAAATACCAGCGCCACGCCAGAAAACCGAGCAGCAGCAGGATTGTCGGCAGCCAGACCTTCTTCATTTACTGCCTCCTGGCAAATAGCCCACCAGCCCAAAGTTCACATCCAGCTCGTAACCTTCCACCCGGTTCTTTCGCCGCCCTTTCACCGTGCGGCGGCTTCGCACAGAGATGTTCTGCACCATGAGGACAGGCAAATGCCCTTCAAGCTCATGCAGCACCTTGGCCAGCGCTTCGACATCCCCTTTCATGCGCACCTTGACTTCGATTTCCCGGGTATCGCCATCCTTGTCTATGTCGACCTTCTGGGTGCTGATGAGCTTGCCCCCGGCGCCCGAGACGATTTTCTTTACCCGGTTCTGCAGCTCGGCGGCGGCCAGTTCCTGGTTCGCGGCAGTGATAAAGAATCCACGCTTGCCGAGATCCTGACGCAATGTCTTCAGCCGCTTTGCCAGTTGTGGCCGACTGTCCAATAGGCGCTGGTAGCGTTCAATACGATCCGCCGACTGCGTTGCCGCCGCGTCATAGAATTGCATCTTGTTCCACCAGGGCCAGAGAATCATGGCCAGAAGCAACAATATCAGCAGGGCCACGCCACCCAGCAGCAATACGCACTTGCCATTGTTCGATCGCAGATTCATTGGCCTGCTCCGGATATCGTACGCTGGGGAGGTGACGCAGGTGCTGCGGGAGCAGGTGGAGAGGAACGTCCCAAGTCTGTCTGATAGCTGACTGGCGGCGGCAGGGGAGCGGCTTCTGCATCTGGCGCAGGTTCAGCAAAGACTTGTTGACTGCTGACCTCAGCAACGGAGGCAGTTGCTTCATTACCCGGTGGCGCGGACACATCCTTTGGTTGGGCGACTGCCGCCGGTGCGGTTGAGGACGCTTCTTTCTCGACAGGAGCAGCGGCATTTTCCTCATCAGCAACGGGGGGGCTGTTCAGGTCACGGGGAAAAGGCATTTTGATATTGGCAGCCAGATTGAATACTTCCTTGCCGCGCTGCTGGGTTACCGGCGACAGAAAATGGGGCGCGTCGAAAGCCGGTGAATTCTGCAGCAGGGCAATCAGTGATGATGCCGAGCTGGACGTGCCATTGATCGTCAGCGTGTTGCCCTTGATCTCCATGCGCTGCAGGGACGTATCATCCGGCAGCAGATTGGTCAGCACCTGCAATACATCCAGTGCAGGCGGAAAAGCCTGCCACTGATCGCGGATCTTTTCCAGCGATTTGATCTCCGCATCCACCTTTTCACGCAGCTCGATGACATCCCCTGCCTTGCCGCGCAGCGCCGCCTCCCGCGCCTGCAGGGAAATGGCAATACCACGTTTTTGCCAAAGGGGCAGCGCCATGGCAGCGCCAAGGAGAATGACCACGAGCGCGACAGGCAGCATCTTCTGGGACAGTCGCTTGAGGTTGATCCTCGGCCGCAGGTCCGGCGGCAACAGATTGGCCTCCTCCCACAAGCCGGACGCACTGAGCGTATCCACAGCAATACCGGCGGTACGCAGGGCGGTCAACCAGCCATCCACGCGCTTGCGCGGCACCAACGCCACATCGACGGACAGCATATCCGTGCCACTACCGCGACTGAGAAGGTGATAGTCGAAATACACCTGTTCTGCGGAAAACGGCGTAAAACGATCCAGCTCGAAACTGATCACCTGGCGCAGGTTTTCCTGGGCGGCAGCGGGCAGCGCCACAGTGCGCTTCAGCATCCAGTTCGTTGGCACGAACACCGCGAGAGGATGTTCATGGGGTTTGAGCAATGAAGCAATGGAAGGATCGAAAACGCTGCTGTCGAGCGTCATTTCTCCCAACTGCCTGCCATCACGGAACAACTCAGCCCGTTCTTCGGATACATCCAGGATGTAAGGCGTCACACCTGACGCCACCCGCGCCGCGAGCCCGGAAGGAAGGCAGGCAAACAGTTGCTTTCTCAGGGCGCGAAGCTGCGCAAGACTGGACGTTCTTACGGCCATGTCAGTCCGCTTCCTCGGGTAGCGCCACGCGCCCAAAAGCCTGGAGTTTGCCGTATTTTTTCTGTAGCAGCATATAACCTTTGCGTGTCTTGGATTCCATCGCCACAACCATTTCGCCCTGGGCTTTCCCACCACCCGGCAGATCCACTTCGGCAAACAGCCGGAAGCGGGTGTTCCTGCCCTTTCTGAGAAATGCGCCCCCAAAAGGCGGGGATGGTACCGGCAAGCCCTGATCCAGCGCCTGTTTCCGGTCAGCCAGATACTGGTCGACTTCCTGCGGCGTCACGCCCGGCGTGGCCAGGAGCACTTCTCTGGAAGCAAACGCGGGATTGACTGTACGTTGCCGCGCATCCACGGTCAATGCCCCGGCCAGTTTTTTGTACAGCTCCGCACTAACGCCATACACCTGCTGCAACTCTTCGACAGACAGAAAAGCTTGATCGCGGGCGCCAATGGGCCTTCCCTCTGCGCGGTACTCACGGTCTTCCGCCCCTTCGGCGTGAGTAAGGTTATCCGGGTCACGCCAGTCCACGATGGCGTCCCGCACCGCCAGCGCCTGTTCCTCATCCAGCCCCATGGACTGCAACAGGTTGAGCAGCACCGTGTCGTCTACACGGTTGATATCGATACGCGCATCTTCAGGCGCTGCGCCCACCCAGATTGTCCGCCCGGCGAAATTCCAGGGATGCAGCTGGCCATCCATGGGCCAAGGGTTGTCCTCGATGGGACGGGTTCGCCGTTCGAGCATCAGCGCCATGAAATTCAGTCCGGCACTGACCAGGGCACGCCCTTCCCTTTCCTGGCGGATATTGCCCGTCATGACGACACCGGTGCGTTGCACGGTCGCCATGGCCCCAGCGATCACGCTGAGCAGCACGATGACCCACAGCACCAGCACCAGCGCGATCCCTTGTTGCTTTCTTGACACTTCCATTCAGTATCCCGGCAGTTCGAAGGTCATTTCCGGCCAGGGGCCTTTGTTGTCGGTGATCTCCATGCGCACCAGCATGGGCAGATAAGGGTGATCATCCCAGCTATCTGACCAGTCTGCAAAATCGTCACCTTTCTTGGCGACGCCATAGTAGGAAAATTTGGCATCGCTGATATCGTCGGCAAGCACGGATTCACTGTACCAGGCGCGCAGTTCCGGCTTTTCCCTCACGCCGAGCAGGACGGAAGGACCCGACAGGGGCCGCCATCTCGGCAACCCGGCATCACCGGACAGCACCTCGGGGTGATAAAGCCAGCGCCGCAAGACCAGTTGCGTCTTCCCGTTCTGCCGCCCCTTCTGCAGCCGGATGATGTACAGACCGCCGCTGCCCAGGTGGGCCGGCATGGGGCTGACGAATTCCACGGCGCCTGGGTTGCCTTTGAAAAAGAACACATTGCCGCCTTCGGATTCCACGTGGCTGTTCAAGGCTCTGGCCTGCCTGAAGCGGTCTGACAGATACTGCCACACCATGCTGATGCCGGTATCCCGCTCCAGGCGCGTCTCGCTGGCCTCCCAGGCCTTGCCGGCAAAACGCAGGGCACCGAACAGCAGCAACATCATGAGGCCCATCAGCGCCAGGGAAATGAGCATCTCCAGCAAGGTAAAACCCAGGCTGCGGCCAGTTCTGTTTCCAAAACCGGGAGCACCGGCCATTGATCCGCCACATCCTTTCCGGCGCATGGATTCCGGCCCGCACCGGCACAGCATGTTCATTGCGGGTTCTGCTGCGGAGATCACCACTATTTGTCACTCAATCTCAGGGTATCGAGCGCATAGCTGCGCCCCTGCCCCCAGGTTACCCGTACATGGACATGATACGGCTTGAAGCTGCGGGGCATGTCTTCCAGCTCTTCATAGGGCAGCACGTCCACCTTCCAGCGGAAACCACCTTTTTCCTCGCCCTGCTCACTGCCCTGACGCAAAGGCACCCGATCGGCCACTTCCGACAGCTTGGACTCGGCGATGATCATGGCGCTGGTGTAGTTGCCGGACACGGAAAGATTACGCAGGCTACCGCCGAAGGCCTGGTAGAGCACCCCCAGCGACATGGCCAGAATGGCGAAGGCCACCAGCACTTCAAGCAGGGAAAAGCCCTGTTGACGCTGCATCTTCAACTGCCGGGCTCCACATCCAGGATGCGTACCTTGCCGGTGAGCCAGTCCACATCGACACCAAAAGCGCGCTCGCCATAG
>DTXR01000147.1 GCA_012962365.1 Chromatiaceae bacterium
ACCATCCATGATGATGGCCACATGTTCCGGTATCTTGTCCACGAAAGTCTGCTGAAGCGTGATGGTAACGGCTCAAACCGCCATCAGATCCTGTTCCTTGGCTTCCAGCAATTCGTCGATTTCCTTTACATGCAAATCCGTCAGTTTCTGGATGATCTCCTGACCACGGCGTTCGTCATCCTCGGTGATGAGCTTTTCCTTGACCAGTTCCTTGAGGTCGCCGTTGGCATCACGACGTACATTGCGGATCGCCACCTTCGCCTGTTCACCCTCCTGGCGTACCACTCGGGTGAGATCACGACGGCGCTCTTCGGTCAATGCCGGCATGGGTACGCGAATCACCGTACCCGCCGTATTCGGGTTCAGCCCCAGGTCGGATTCCATGATGGCTTTCTCCACCGACTTGACCATGCTCTGCTCGAATGGCTGGATAGTGAGGGTGCGGGCATCTTCCACGTTCACGTTCGCCACTTGTTTCAGAGGTGTGTCGACGCCATAGTAGGAAACGGTCAGGTGATCCAGCAGACTGGGATGGGCACGACCGGTGCGGATTTTCGCCAACGAATCCTGCAGCGACTTGATGGTTTTGTCCATACGATCCGCTGCATCCTGTTTAATGTCATCTATCATGCCTGTTCTCCGGTACTGACCAGTGTTCCAATATCGTTTCCATCGAGAAGACGCGCCAGGGCGCCCTCATCATTGATGTTCATTACGCGCAGGGGCAGATCATGATCCCGGCAAAGTATCAGTGCGGTGGCATCCATCACCCCCAGTTTGTCCGCCAGCGCCTTGTCGTAGCTGATCCGCGAATAGAACACCGCGCTGTCGTCTTTCATGGGATCGGCAGAATATACGCCATTTACCTTGGTGGCCTTGATCAGCAGATCCGCCTTGATCTCGATGGCCCGTAAACTGGCAGCCGAATCGGTGGTAAAAAAAGGATTGCCGGTGCCTGCAGAAAGAATCACTACCCTGCCCTTGTCCAGATGCTCCAGGGCACGGTATACGGCATAGGGTTCACAAACCTGATCCATGTCCAGGGAAGACAGCACCCGTGCATCGACGCCAGCCTTGCGCAGGGCATCAGCCATGGCCAATGAATTGATTACCGTTGCCAGCATACCCATGTGATCGCCGGTGACCCGATCCATACCGCCACCCGCCAGTCCTGCGCCGCGGAAAATGTTTCCGCCGCCGATAACCAACGCCAGTTCATAACCTGCCGCCGACAGACCGGCAATCTCTTTCGCCAAACGTTCCATAACCGAAGGGTCGATACCGAAATCCCCTTCACCCATCAGGGCTTCACCGCTGAGTTTCAGCAGCACCCTGCGATACGTTCGCTCACCATCGGGCATGGTTTTGAGTTCTCCCACTATTCTTCGAATTTCAGGAAAGGAATAGTATCAACAGCCATAGAGCTTGTGTAGAAAAAAAACCACCCCACAGCTCCACGAACAAAAAATAGCGCGGAGGGCGAGCCATCCACGCTATTTTCAGTGAGCCGCAGAAAAATTACTGCCCGCGCATTTGCGCCGCCACTTCATCCGCAAAGTTTTCCTGCTTTTTCTCGATGCCTTCACCCACTTCGAAACGCACGAACTGGTTCACGACGGCATTGGCAGAATCCAGCAGCTTGCCAACGGTTGTATCGGGGTCCTTCACGAACGCCTGACCGGAAAGGGTGATTTCGGCCAGATATTTGCGAATACGGCCTTCCACCATCTTTTCGATGATATTGTCTGGCTTACCACTCTCTTTGGCCTGGGCTGTGATGATCTCCTTTTCTTTCGCCAGCAGTTCCTCAGGAACATCTTTTTCTTCGACACATACCGGATTACTCGCGGCAACATGCATGGCCAGATCACGTCCCAGATCCGCGTCTCCACCGCTCAGATCCACCAGTACGCCGATGCGCACGCCATGACGGTAGCTGGCAATCTGCCCGTCGCTTTCCATGCGGACAAAGCGGCGCACGTTCATGTTCTCGCCAATCTTGGAAACCAGCGCCTGGCGCGCTTCCTCAACTGTGGTGTCTTCCCCTTCATGCAGGGGCAGTGCATTCAGCGCTTCCACATCTGCCACGTCACTGTTGAGCACGCGCTCCACCACGGCGTTGGCGAAAGACAGGAAGTTTTCGTCCTTGGCCACGAAATCGGTTTCGCAGTTGACTTCCGCCATCGCGACTTTCCTGCCGTCTTCACTGGCCTGAATGACGATCACGCCTTCAGCCGCGATTCGCCCCGCCTTCTTGGCCGCCTTGGCCTGGCCGGACTTACGCATATTCTCAATTGCCAGTTCGATATCGCCATCGGTTTCCACCAATGCCTTCTTGCATTCCATCATGCCAGCGCCGGTGCGCTCGCGCAGTTCTTTTACCAAAGCTGCTGTTATTGCCATGGTGTTCCTCACTATCTAATATGACTTGGGCGCATGCCTGTTGTGCATGCGTAAAAAATACAATTCCCCTGCCCCGCAGGTCACGGAACAGGGGATATCGCGGGACGCTCTGTCAGCCTTCGGCGGCTTCTGCTTCAGCAGGGGCCTCCGGAGCAGCATCAGCCGCTACAGACTGTGCGGCAACCGCACGGCCTTCCAGAATGGCCGCGGATGCGCCCTGCACATAAAGCTGAATGGCGCGGATAGCATCGTCATTACCGGGAATGACGTAGTCCACCAGCTCAGGGTCGTTGTTAGTGTCCACGACACCGATTACGGGAATACCCAGCTTGCGGGCTTCGGCAACGGCGATGTCTTCGTGGCCGGTATCCACCACGAACATCGCATCGGGAATGCCGCGCATGTTCTTGATGCCGCCAACGCTGCGCTCCAGCTTTTCCAGCTGACGCTTCAGGCCCAGGGCTTCCTTCTTGTTGAATTTTTGTTCCATGGAGCCGTCTGTCGCCATGGCTTCCAGCTCTTTCAGACGGTTGATGGACAATTTGATGGTCTTGTAGTTGGTGAGCATGCCGCCCAACCAGCGATGATTGACATAAGGCATGCCACAACGCTCGGCCTCTTCCTTGATCACGTTGCTGGCTGCACGCTTGGTGCCAACGAACAGTACACGACCGCCGTTAGACGCCAGCTTGCCGATGAAATTCATGGCGTCATTGAAGAGGGGAAGCGTCTTTTCCAGGTTGACGATGTGAATCTTGTTGCGCTGGCCGAAGATATAAGGAGCCATCTTCGGGTTCCAGTAGCGGGTCTGGTGCCCGAAATGCACACCAGCCTCTAGCATCTGGCGCATGGATACGTTACTCATAATATTACCTTTAATTTAAGGGTTAAGCCTCCGCAGGCTCTGGCACACTAAACTCCGTTTCAAGGGAGCACCCATAATGTGCTTTTTTGTATGACCTGAATCCGTGGGTTCAGGTATAAAGCCTGCGTGTGTACTTGCCGTTTGGCGGCGCGTTTTATACCATAA
>DTXR01000148.1 GCA_012962365.1 Chromatiaceae bacterium
AAGGAGTGGTAGTTCAGCTGGTTAGAATACCGGCCTGTCACGTCGGGGGTCGCGGGTTCGAGTCCCGTCCACTCCGCCAATTTTGACACGAACGGGGTATCATTCTGGTACCCCGTTTTTGTTTTCAGGGTATTATCCTTTTCAGTTTGAATATCGGATCATAGAACAATCATGCTGCTGGCAATTAGAGAAAGAGCACAAGGCTGGTTTGCCTGGCTTATCGTAGGATTCATCACTATTCCTTTTGCCCTCTGGGGTATTCAAAGTTATCTGGGTGTAAGTAGTAATCCGGTGGCGGTCAGTGTCGATAGCACTGAGATCACCCAGCAACAGGTCGAGCAGGAAGTCAGGCAATTCAGGGATCGTTTGCGGAACCAGCTCGGCAAGGCCTATCGTCCCGAGCTTTTCGATGACAAGCTACTGCGCAAGCAGGTCATAGAACAAATGATCAACGATGCCGTATTGTCTGAAACGGCCAAAAAATGGAATCTGCGCATCAGTGATGATTTCGTACGGCAATATATCCAGTCCATTCCCTTTTTTCAGACCAATGGCAAGTTCAATGCCCAGGCCTACAACACGGCTGTTCGTAATCAGGGCATGACCCAGCGGAGTTTCGAAGAGGGTGTGCGTCAGGATCTGGTAAAACAACAATTGCGTAATGGCATCGCGGGATCTGCCCTGGCAACGGATTACGAGTTGAACGAAAGTGTTCGTCTGCGTGATCAGGAGCGGGAAACTGCCTACCTGATAGTCTCTGGGAAAAAACTGGCCGGGGACTATCAGCCTTCGGAAGAAGAATTGAAAACCTATTATGATGGACATCCTCAGGATTACATGGTGCCTGAGCGTGTAAAGGTCGAGTACATACTCTTGTCGCCTGAGGTGGTTGGCGCTGGCGTGGAAGTTACCGAAGACAAGCTTCATGCTTATTATGATCAGCACAAGGACGAGTTTCAGGCACCGGAAGAAAGGAAGGTGCGACACATCCTTGTTCAGGTTGCGGAAAATGCAGATGCTGCAGCCATGGATGCGGCCAGGGCGAAAATTGAGGATATAGCCAACCGACTGGAAAACGGTGAGCATTTCGATGTCTTGGCGAAGGAATTTTCAGATGATCCCGGTTCGAAAGAACAGGGCGGCGACGTGGGCTGGATCAGCCCGGGTGTAATGGCCAAGGCTTTTGAGGAAGCAGCCTACAAGCTGGAGAAAGGCAAGGTCAGCGAGCCTGTGCGCACACCTTTTGGTTTCCATCTGATCGAGGTGACCGAAATCAAATCTGGTGGGGAAGGTAGCTTTGACGCCCTGCGTGATGAGATCGAGACTGCCTATCGTCGCAACCAGGCGGAACAGTTGTTGTTCGACAAGGCAGAGAAACTGGCCGATCTGAGCTATGAAACACCAGACAGCCTTGCTCCTGCGGCTGACGCGTTGCAGCTGGAACCGCAGCAGTCTGACTGGTTCGATCGAAAGGGTGGTAAAGGCGTGCTGGCCTCGCCAAAAGTTGTTGCCGCAGCGTTCAGCGAAGATGTTCTGCAGGAAGGCAATAACAGCGAGCTCATTGAACTGGAGGATGATCAGGTGATGGTTCTGCGGGTGGTGGAACATGAAACCGAGCATCCCCAGGCATTCGAGGAAGTGAAGGACAGCATTAAGGCTAAGCTGAAGCGCGAAAAAGCTTCAAAACTGGCAGTTGCCAAGGGAGAAGAGCTGTTGAAAACCCTGCAGAATGGCAGCACCAGTCTGGAACAACTGGCGACAGACAATGACTGGAAGTTCGAACCGGCTGCAGCTATCAGGCGCAATGCGACCAATGTACCGGCCGCCATCCGGGATGCAGCGTTCGGTCTGGGTCGACCGGAATCGGACCAGCCCGTCATCGGTGGTGTTGCGTTGGACAGCGGTGATTATGCGCTATTGGCAGTCAACAAGGTGGTGGATGGTGATCCATCCAAAATGGATGACACAGCACGTAAGGCTGCGAGGGAACAACTGGCAAGAACCAAGGGTGATGCGCAATTCAATCTCATGGGGAGATACCAGCGTGAACATGCCGAGATAGAGGTTGCCACGGAGAACTGATCGGGTTACTAACCCGGGCTGGTTGGAAATGAAAACGGGTGCTTAAGGCACCTGTTTTCATTTATGCCTGAACCCACGGATTCAGGTAATAGCGCACCAAAATCCTAAA
>DTXR01000149.1 GCA_012962365.1 Chromatiaceae bacterium
AGCTGCTCATTGCTAAATCTCCGTGAATAGTGTTGATGCGTTACTGTTTGGAAGCGGTGTTTGCGTACAGTGAGGTGACGGTGTCCATGTCGGCCAGGATACTGTTTGCTGATTTGTTGATTAAGTTGGGTATCACCCTGTTCGAGCTGGATTTACCCATCATTTCAAACCATGCATAGGACCTTTTTACCTTTGCCAACAAAGCATGAATTTCATCAGTGGTCAGTGGTGAAGCTTCCAGCGTTCTTTGTGCAGCGGCAAAATCGTTCATGGCGCCATCCAGCTTTTCCCTGAACCTGGGGTCATCGAGTTTCCAGGCTTTGAGCATGTACAGGGCTACCATGCGTTGAGACAACATGCGCTGCTTCCCCGCGAGATTGACGATGTCGCCCTTCTTGTTGTTGGCGCTTTTGGCAATAAGTTGGGTGTTCTGATTACAAACACCGAGGAGCTTGTCCAGGTCTTGCTGAAGAACGGCGGCCTCGGTCTTACTCGGCGATTTCTGGAGTTTCGCCTTAATCGGGTTCCATTGGGCTTTTGTATCTGCAAGGCTTGCATCGAGTGCCTTGCTGGAAGAAAAGTCCTGCAGCTCGGCGAGTGTGGTATTGAACTCCTCAATGAGATTTTTTAGATCAGCTGCAGGGTTTCCCAGATCGGTATTCATGCCCACCAAAGCATAATCTTTCAGGATGCGCTGAGTGATCATGCGCTGTTTACCGGCCTTGTTGATGGCTTGATCGATGGACAGGGTGTCGGCGAAGGACGTGCTGAACATGCCCAGGGCACAAGCTGTCAGCAGCGCATTGCCCAGCTTGCTTTTGTTGCAGATCCGATCTTTAGGTTGTTGCTCTCTCATGTTTTGGAAAAATCTGTGAAGTGTTTCTACTGATAGAAATTATCTTGTGAAAATGCGCACATGTTAATAAGGAATGCTTGATGTGATTTCGGGTATGGAAAATACCCGGTGATACTTGAGTGAAATGCGTCATGGAAGCTGATGAAGCTGTCATCCCGGCATAGGCCGGCATACAAGCTATTGAAAGTTCGCGATCATTCCGACATAAGAACGACGGAAATGGGTCTGATTAGAGATTCTTCAGGCAACAGAGTTGGTGCTGTCTTCTCAGTATCGGAAGTACAATTTGTTTCTCTCTTTGAGATCAGCGAATCTGTTCTTCAAAAGCAATCCAGAGATTTGGCAGAGAATGCCCGGCTTGTATCATCGCCTGCGACTGTGTGTGGTAACGATCGGGGAGACCCGCCTGCTTGTAGAGTTCCAGCAGTTCCTGCATCAGAGTACGCGAGGATGGGTCGTCGATCAGCGCCGTTTCCAATGTCTGCATAGCCTGTTCCAACTGACCGTATTCGAGGTAGTCAAGCGCCTCGGCCAAGGGGTCGGAATGCCTGGGAGAAGAACCGCTCCGTATTTTGCTGATCAACGGCAGAGCAGATTCCAGGCCTTTATGAAGCAGGCTGTCGGCTGTCTCGGCAAGCGGTGTTGTACTTGTGATGCCGCTTTCCAGGTGTACTTGAAAAAAGTTTTTTTGTACCGGGTCCAGTATGCGACTGCAACGCTTTAACAAGTGCGTACGCAGTGACAGCCCCTTGGTTTCGAGTGCAATGAATAAATCCAGAAGGCCAGCATACACACCTGCATTGTTATTGTTTGCGAGGTGCAGGTATATACGTTGGGTGTGGGTACGCAGTTCCAGGGGATTACGGGTAATCCTGTGATCCAGATAGGCGGCGGTCTGCTTTGTCGGGCTTCCGACGGTCAGAAAAAGATCCGGATTGTCTGCGACAATAAATACGGCTTCAGCCGGCGGACAGACACCGGCAGAAGGTATCTGTCCGTCGACTATATCAATCAGGGGCTTGTTCATTATGGGTACCAAAAAGCCAACCGGTGATTGACCTGAGACGAAGGTCGATCCAGGGGCATCATCATGCGGCAAGTGCTTCGATGAGGTCAATCATGAACTCCATCTCATCCTCATCCATGGGCGCCCATTTTTCAAATCCCAGGCTTTGCAGCAGGCTTTTGTCCTGAGGATCGGCATCCATGGATGTGAGTTTGTTGGTAAGCTCTTCCTTTCTGTCAGCCAGTTTGGGGCCGATCAGCAGGGCATGGGAAACAATCTGAATGTCGCTGCTTACCAGGGGCCGCAACTGGCTCTTGACCAGACTGGAAAGCTCGTCGAAGGCTTCGCTCAAGAAAAATCCAATGTCCGCCTTTCCCTGGATAAGCGCCTTGGCCACCTGGATATAGCTGTCCTGGTGAATAGCCGTTGTATTACCGGCGTTCAGATTGGCAGGTTCGAGCATCAACATGCCCATCATGCTGATATCCGGATCGTTGGTTTGAGCAATCTTGCTACCCGGCGTCAACGCCTCGATTTCCTGAACAGGGCTGTCCACCAATACTGCAATGGTGGTTTCGTCGGGTTTTTGAGGCGTGGCAGCTGCCACGAAGCCTTTTTCCCTTACCAGAAAAGATGCGTCGTAGGGATTGGCATAGATGATGTCCACGTTGTCTTCATCTATGGCCTGACGTTGGGCTTCAAAACTATCGTATGTTTCAAAATGAATGTCTGTATCCAGTTGGCGTTGCAACCAGGTGTTGAAAATGTGCCAGCCGGCGAGTTGGTTCGGCCCGAAATCCGGGCTCACGGTAAATTGATAAGGCATATTGATCTCCGGTGACGGTTAGTTCATATTGGCGTAGGTAGTAATGGCTTCTTCCACTTTCTGTCGGGAAGGCTTGCGGCGAACAGAGGTATACCCGATCACCTGCCCTTTCCTGATGTTGGGAATCACCGTTGCGTACACCCAGTAGTAGCCGCCATCCTTGCGCAGATTCTTAACATAACCATGCCATTTGTCACCGGCCTGAACGGTTTTCCACAAGTCCTCGAAGGCAGCCGCAGGCATATCCGGATGGCGAAGCAAGGCGTGTGGCTGGCCGATGATCTCAGATTCCTCATAACCTGACATATCGATGAAAGAGCGGTTACAGTGCGTAATATTGCCTTTGGTATCTGTGCGGGATACGATCAGCTTTCCTTCCGGATAGGGTGTTTCGATATCCGTAACCAGTACCTTTCTTTGGTTGCCATCAAAGTACTTCAGGGTGGTTTCCTGGTAGTCGCCTTGTATGTCTGACGGGCTCATGTCGTGCATTTTAAGGGTCTCCTCCTGTCTGTTGTCTTTCAATGTGACAGTTCGTCGAGTTTCAATAGAATGTTTACAAGGACACCGGAAAGCGTGTGCATTTCCGTCATCTCCTGTTCACAGCCGGCGTCATCGCCCGCGGCGTGTTTTTCCAGGGCGCGGGCGCTGGCGTTATGAAAGCGTTCGTGGGGTTCGAACAGCTGGTCGAAGATCACTCTGGCCTCCGCACTGATCTGCGCGGCTTCATCCGGGCCGCTGCCATACAACCATTCACCCAGTTTGCAATGGTGCGGATCTGTGCCTTCAAATCTGTTCTTGTCCTCGATAGCACCCTGCACCTTTTTCAGATACTGGACATGATCGTTTAGACGTTTTAAGAAAAATGCATTAGTGACCATAATTACCTCCAAAGACAGCCTCTGTCAGCTGACAGAGGGCTTGCTGTCCTGCTACTGGTTTAGTGACTACAAAAGTTTGGCGAGCTGCTCGGCCGCCCGTTTGATATCCAGAAAGATCAGGCCCAGTTTGGCGTTGGCCTTGGCCATGACGGTCACTACAGCTTCGCTGCCCGCGTAAACCATGAGTACATAGCCGTCCTTACCCTTGATCAGCACCTGGTCCAGATCGCCTCTGCCCAGTTCCGAGGCGGTGCGATCACCGAGGGACAGCATGGCGGCACTCAT
>DTXR01000150.1 GCA_012962365.1 Chromatiaceae bacterium
ATGATGCATGAATGATGACTGTTTGTTGAACGACCTGGCTGTACTGGTCACCCGTCCGCAGCATCAGGCTACACATTTTTGCCGGCTGATCGAAGCGGCTGGCGATGTTCACCACCTTGCCCACCAGGTCTGAATTGACGCGCAGGGTGAAGTCTTCCAGATTCAGGTCGATATCGTCCACGCCGGCGCCCAGTTTGGCGGCGAAATAGTAGCGCAGGTATTCGGGGTTCAGGTTGTCCAGATAGGTGCGCGCCTGAATGAAGCTGCCGCGGGACTTGGACATCTTCTGCCCGTTTACCGTGAGGAAACCGTGGGCATGGATGGTGGTGGGTTTGCGGAAACCGGCACCATCCAGCATGGCTGGCCAGAACAGGGCATGGAAATAGATGATGTCCTTGCCGATGAAATGGTACAGCTCGGTATCGGAGCCTTTGCGCCAATAGGCGTCGAAATCCAGGTTGTTTTTGGCGCAGAAATTCTTGAAGCTGGCCATGTAGCCTATGGGCGCATCCAGCCAGACGTAGAAATACTTGCCCGGATGGCCGGGAATCTCGAAGCCGAAGTAGGGGGCGTCACGACTGATATCCCACTCGCGCAGGCCGGCCTCGAACCATTCGTCCAGTTTGTTGGCCACTTCCGGCTGCAGGTGGCCACCCCGGGTCCATTCTTTGAGCATGTCTTCGAAGTCGGCCAGCTTGAAGAAATAATGCTCGGATTCTTTTTCTATGGGCTTGGCGCCGGAGACCACGGAATAGCTGTTCTTCAGCTCCGTGGGGCTGTAAGTGGCGCCGCAGACCTCGCAGTTGTCGCCATACTGATCCGCCGCGCCGCACTTGGGGCATTCGCCCTTGATGAAGCGATCGGGCAGGAACATCTTTTCCTCAGGGTCATAGGCCTGCACGATCTTGCGGCTGGTGATATGCCCGGCAGCCTGGTTGCGCTCGTAGATCAGGCTCGCCAGCTCCCGGTTCTCGTCGGAGTGGGTGCTGTGATAGTTGTCGAATGCGATACGGAAATCCCGAAAATCCGCCTGATGCTCCTCGGACATGGCTGCGATCAGCTGCTCCGGCGTGATGCCTTTCTGACGGGCATGGAGCATGATGGGGGTGCCATGGGAATCGTCGGCGCAGATATACCAGCATTCGTTGCCGCGCATCTTCTGAAACCTGGCCCATATGTCCGTCTGGGTGTATTCCACGATGTGGCCGATATGCA
>DTXR01000151.1 GCA_012962365.1 Chromatiaceae bacterium
CGATCCCCTGTTGAACCTGCTGGGAGGTGCTACAGCAATTCCATCCAACGTCAGTGAACGCAGGGAACTGATCCAGACCTGCCGCCGGGCTCATGCCCCGCGCATGATCGACCCCTACCCGCATTTCCACGCGCTGTTGCAGCAGTTTCCCAGCTCCGATAGGGACACCGGACAGGAGATGCTGCTCGCCTACCTGGACGAACAGTACTTCATCGATCTGCTCATGTGGTATCACCTCGCCTGGTGCAGCTACCGCCTCAAGCAGACGCCTGAAATCCGCCTGCTCATCGAAAAAGCCAGAAGTTACACCAGGGAAGATCAGCGTACCCTGCTGAAAATCATCCAGAAAACACTGGAAAGCATCATTCCCCGCTACAGGAAACTGGCCGAGAGAAAGCAGATCGAAATATCCATGACACCCTGGGGACACCCCATCGTCCCCCTGCTGAACGATTTCAACAACATGATTGAAACCCAGCCGGATGCACCCATGCCCGAGCATGCTCACTATCCTGGCGGCGAAGAGCGCTCCCGCTGGCATCTGCATGAAGGCATCCAGCGCTTCGAACACTTTTTTGGCTTCAAGCCCAGAGGGGTCTGGCTGTCCGAAGGCGCCGTGAGCGATGACGCACTGAAGCTACTGGACGAACTGGACATTCATTGGACGGCATCCGGCGAAGCAGTCTGGCATCACAGCTGTTTAACATCATCCTGTAATGCTGACGAGATGGCCTGCCGCAAGGCCTTGTTCATTCCCTACAAGCTGAACAAAAACCAGACCCTGCTGTATTTTCGCGATGACGGACTGTCCGATCTCATCGGTTTTGAATACAGTAAATGGCATGCCGATGATGCGGTCATCGATTTCATGGGCCACCTCGAAAGGATCGCCGGCTCGCTCGGCGAAGAAGCCGGCAACCATGTTGTCTCGGTGATTCTCGATGGTGAAAACGCCTGGGAGTATTACCCCAACAACGGCCACTATTTCCTCGATGCGCTATATCGTGCGCTGAGTAGCAGCGATGTCGTTCAGAGCACCACCTTTTCCGAGGTGAGTGCGGGTGTGCGCACGGATACACTCACCCATCTGGTTCCTGGTAGCTGGGTATATGGCAGTTTCTCAACCTGGATAGGCAGTGCCGACAAAAACCACGCCTGGGATCTGCTCGCAGATGCGAAGGCCGCCTATGATCACCAAATCGGGAAACTGAGCAAGAAAGATGCTGAAACTGCCACCCGCCTGCTCGCGATCTGCGAGGCATCTGACTGGTTCTGGTGGTTCGGCGACTACAACCCCTCCGACAGCGTCAATGATTTCGACCGGCTGTTTCGCATCCAGCTCAAGACCTTGTACTGCGCGCTGGACTTAACGCCACCGGCAACCCTCGACACCCCCATATCCGCGGGCGGAGGCCAGATGGAGAATGCAGGCACCATGAGGCGCAACTGAGTATGCCCTGCACTCTGCAGCGTAGAAGGGCGGGTGTTCTGCTGCACCCGACCTCCCTGCCCTCCGGCACACTGGCGGATGCAGAATCATGGCTGAACTTCATGTCCAAGAGCGGATTGAGTGTCTGGCAGATGTTGCCTCTGGGGATGCCGCAGGCCGACTTTTCGCCTTATCAATGCCTGTCCGCCTTCGCCGCCAACCCGGCCCTGCTGGACAACTACGCCCCATACACCAGCGACGACAAACACTTCCGCATCTTCTGCAGGCACGAAGCTCACTGGCTGGACGACTATGCCCTGTTCCGTTGCATCAAGTCCACACATCATGAAGCGGCCTGGTTTGACTGGCCGGAAGAACTGAGGTGGCGCGATGACGATGCCCTGCAGCAAGTCTCTCGAGCCTGTCGAGACGAGCTGCGAACCATAAAATGGGAACAATTCCAGTTGCATCTCACTTGGCAGAATCTGCGTAACAACGCCCATGATCGGGACATACAGCTGTTTGGCGATATGCCCATTTTCGTCGCCCACGACAGTGCAGACGTATGGGCCTGCCCGAAAAGATTCATGCTGGACGACCAGGGAAAGCCCGCCTGGGTCACCGGTGTACCTCCCGACTATTTCTCGGAAACCGGCCAGCGCTGGGGCAACCCGCATTACAACTGGGATTACCATTTACAGGAAAACTTCACGTGGTGGCTGGCCAGACTGGAACACCATTTTCAATGGTTTGATCTGATTCGTATCGACCATTTCCGGGGGCTGCAGGCGGTATGGATGATCGATGCCAACGAAGAGACTGCGATCAACGGCCATTGGCGGGAAGTGCCCGGAGACGCCTTGCTGGCTAGCCTGCAGCAGCGTATCGACCCTTTACCCCTGGTGGCGGAAGACCTGGGCATGATCACACCGGCAGTGCGCAAACTCAAACACAAATATCACCTTCCCGGCATGGCAGTACTGCAATTTGCTTTTGACGCTTTCGAAGACAACCCTCACAAACCTGCCAACATCGTACCAAACTGCGTGGCCTATACCGGCACCCACGACAATGACACCACCCTGGGCTGGTATCAGTCGCTACCGGACGATACACGAAAGTTTGTCAGGGACATGCTGCAGATGCAGCCGGAAGATGACCTCGTCGACAGGATGATCGAGACCGTGCTGGCTTCGAATGCCAACCTGGCCATCATTCCCCTGCAGGATTTTCTTAAACTCGGTAGCGACGCACGCATGAACACCCCCGGAGTCGCCAATGGTAACTGGCGCTGGAAATTCCGCTGGGAACAACTATCCGCAGATGACCTGTCCGGACATATTCACGATCAGGTCATGCGCAGCAAACGGAAAACAACATCATGAATCATCTGGAACGACTGCAGCAAGGTCGTCATCACGACCCTTTCGACTATCTTGGCCGCCACAGGTTGAACAACGGCTGGATCATCCGCGCTTTCATGCCCAGCGCCGAAAAGGTCGAACTGTCCGGTATCGGCCCCATGAACAGGGTGGAAGGCTCCGATCTGTTCGTGATCCGTCTCGATGAACAACAACACGACAAACTGCCCCTGCACTATGAACTGCGTTGGCAGGAAAAACACGATGAGAGCTGGCACCAGGCTGTTTCTCCCTACAGTTTTGAACCCACACTGTCGGACTGGGATCTGCACCTGTTCAATGAAGGCAAGCACCACCACGCCTGGCATTTTCTGGGCGCACGGCTCACCGAAATCGACGGCGTTTGCGGCTGCCTGTTCGCCGTCTGGGCTCCCCATGTACAGCGCATCAGCATCGTGGGCGATTTCAACGGCTGGAACGGCCTGCGTCATCCCATGCGTAATCGCGGACATTCCGGCGTGTGGGAACTCTTTGTTCCTGGTCTGCATCCCGGCGACAGTTACAAATACGAACTGTTCAGCCATGACGGCCACCTGCTGACCAAGACCGATCCCTATGCTCAACGCATGGCCATGCGGCCAGACACCACCTCTCTGATCACGGATGCCGTTGACTACGACTGGGGCGACAAGGGCTGGATAGACGCACGCAACCAATGGGACTGGCAGCAAAGCCCCGTTTCCATCTATGAGCTGCATCCCGGCTCCTGGCGGCAGCATGACGACGGCAGCTTCTACAGCTGGCTAGAAATGGCCGATGAACTGGTTCCCTATGTAAAGGAGCTCGGCTATACACACATCGAACTCCTGCCCATCATGGAACACCCTCTGGACGAGTCCTGGGGTTATCAGGTTTCCGGCTATTATGCCCCCACTGCCCGCTTCGGCAGCCCGGATGACCTGCGCCATTTTATCGACACCTGCCATCAGCAGGGCATTGGCGTTCTTCTAGACTGGGTACCGGCGCACTTTCCCAAGGACGAATTTGCCCTCGCCCGCTTCACCGGAGAACCCCTGTACGAACATGCCGATCCGAGAAAAGGCGAGCACCAGGACTGGGGCACGCTGATCTTCGATTTCGGGCGCAACGAGGTGCGTAACTTCCTCATTTCCAATGCCCTGTACTGGATCGAGGAATTCCATATCGACGGCCTCCGCGTGGATGCCGTGGCCTCCATGCTGTATCTGGACTATTCCCGCAATGACGGCGACTGGGCACCCAATGAATTTGGCGGCCGCGAACACCTGGAGGCCATCTCCTTCCTGCGCGAAATGAACGAAGTGGTACACGGTAACTTCCCCGGCGTCATCACCATTGCCGAAGAATCCACCGCTTGGCCCATGGTATCCCGCCCCCCCTACATGGGCGGGCTGGGTTTTTCCATGAAGTGGAACATGGGCTGGATGCACGACACCCTGTCCTACATGGAAACCGACCCCGTTTACCGCAAGTATCACCACGACAAGCTGACCTTCAGCCAGCTCTACCTGTGGACAGAAAACTTCGTGCTGCCCTTCTCTCACGACGAGGTGGTGCATCTGAAGAAAAGCATGCTGGACAAGATGCCGGGCGACGTGTGGCAGCGCTTCGCAAACCTGCGTCTGCTGTATGCCTACCAATACGCCCACCCCGGCAAGAAACTGCTGTTCATGGGCAGTGAGTTCGGCCAATGGATCGAATGGGATGCCAAGGCCGCGCTCGACTGGCCACTCATGGATTCCCCCGACCACCAGGGCGTACACAAACTCGTCACCGACTTGAACAATCTATACCGGGCCGAAGCGTCCCTGCACCAGACCGACTTCAGCAGCGAAGGCTTTCAGTGGATCGATTGCCACGACAGTGAACAATCCGTACTGAGCTTTATCCGCCGGAGCAAGGACAACCCGGACGATCTGTTACTTTGCCTGATGAACTTCACGCCGGTACCCCGCTTGGGTTATCGTATCGGCGTACCGGCAGCCCAGAGTTACCAGGAATGTCTGAACAGTGATTCCACCTGGTATGGCGGCAGCAACATGGGCAATGCCGGAAACATCGAAGTACAGGAAATACCCTGGATGGGCTTCGATCAATCCATTGAACTCACCCTGCCACCCTTGGCAGCACTGATACTGAAACCAAACCGATGAAGATCCTGTTTGCCGCAAGTGAAGCCTATCCCTTGGTAAAGACCGGCGGGCTGGGCGATGTCGTACACGCCCTGCCCCGCGCCCTGCATCAGAACGGGATGGACGTGCGGGTCATCCTGCCTGCCTACCGGCTGATCCTGGAACAGACAGACAGCCTGCGTATTGCCGGCTGGATGGAGGTTCAGGGCGCCGGGCGCATGCATTTGGTTCGCATTTTCGAAACCAACGACCATCACCTAGGCGTCCCTCTGCTGCTGGTGGATGCACCACATCTGTTCGATCGTCCCGGAAGTCCCTATCTGCACCCCGATGGCTACAACTGGCATGACAACGCCGAACGTTTCACCGTTTTCTCCCGTGCAGTGGCCCAGCTGGCCGCTTCCAGCGACATTCTCGACTGGAAACCGGACGTCGTTCACGGGCATGACTGGCAGACAGGATTGCTGCCTGCTTTCCTCAAGCTCATTCCTGATGCCCCGGCGAGCGTCTATACAATTCACAACTTGTCCTACAGCGGTGTCTTCTCTCACGAGGAATTCACCCATTTACAGCTGCCGAATGAATGGTGGTCGGCAGATGCTGCAGAATTTTTTGGCAACTTTTCCATGCTCAAGGCAGGCATCGTGTTCTCGGACAAAGTTACGACCGTCAGCCCCACCTATGCCGAGGAAATCCAGACGCCGGGGTTCGGTTATGGCTTCGATGGTGTGCTGCGCGCTCATCACCACAAACTGCGGGGTATTCTGAACGGCATCGACCCGGACATCTGGAATCCAGCGACCGACCCCTATCTGCCTGACCACTATTCCCTGAAACATCGCTATCTGGCGGGTAAGCGCAGCAACAAGCAAAAACTGCTGAAACAGTTGGGCCTTAGCCTTCAGGACGATCAGATGGACACACCGCTGCTAGGCTTCATCGGCAGGCTGGTCGAACAAAAAGGCGTAGATCTGCTGCTGCAGATCATCCCTTCGATTCTGGACAACCATGATGCGCGTATCGTGATTCTGGGATCGGGGGAAAAGCAATATGAAAACGCACTGAGAGAAATGGCCGCCCTGTACCCCCAGCGGCTGCTGCTGACACTGGGCTA
>DTXR01000152.1 GCA_012962365.1 Chromatiaceae bacterium
CCCGATGTGAATGAGGGATGCGCTCAGGTATTCTGATCGCACCTATTCCGGCGGCAAGCTATTCGTTTTCAATCATATCGATGAAGATCAACCGTATTCATATCCAGAACCTACGCATCATCCGGGATAGCGTTCTGGAACCGGCCTCTGGAGTTAATATCATTCATGGCGACAACGGAGCGGGAAAGACCTCCATACTGGAAGCCATTTATCTCCTAGGGCAGGGTAAGAGTTTTCGCCACTCGGATTCAGGACCTCTGATAAGAAAAGGTGAAGAAGCCGCTCTGGTTGTTGCAGATTTGCAAACAAGCGCTGGCGGTGAATCAAAACTCGGAATCAAGCGCAGCAGCCGCCAGTTTGTCGCGCGAAGCGCCGGTCAGGAAGTGTCCAGAAGATCCGAGTTATTCCGGTTGCTGCCGTTGCAATTGATTACCCCGCAATCCCACGAACTGATCGAAAGAGGACCAGAGCTTCGCAGGCGTTATCTAGATTTTGGATTGTTCCACGTGGAACAATCGTATCATCAGGTGGCGATGTCCTATCATCGTGCTCTGAAGCAACGAAATTCAGCGTTGCGTGCCGGTGATATCAGACTGGCAAGATCTTTCAATGAGCAATTGGTGTTATTTGCAAATACGGTATTGCATAGTCGCGCAAGCATATTGAGCGAAATCGAAACCCACTTGATTGAATTTCTGAATGGCCTGGAGTTTCCGCGGGGAATATCCTTGAAACTTTTGCAAGGATGGAAACAGGGTTTATCCCTCGGTGATGCGTTGCAGCAATCCGAACAGCAGGATCTGAAACACGGTTTTACCAGCGCCGGTGTTCACCGTTCACAGCTTAAGGTGCTGCTGGAAAGTGCCCCGGCTGACAAGGTGCTCTCTCGTGGACAACAAAAACTGCTTGTTTATGGGTTGGTGTTATCCTTGTCTCGTTTAATGATGGAAAAAACGCGAGAACCTCCTTTATTGCTTATCGACGACCTTAGTGCAGAATTGGATGAGAAAAATTCCCAAAAGGTTTTGGATTATTTGCAAACCATAGGAATGCAACTGTTTATAACGACACTGGATTATTCCAGATACCAGGTTCCCGACAACACCGCAGTGTTCCACGTGGAACATGGTGCCATATTGGGTGCCTCACGGGATTGATTGAAGGCTCTAAGCTGTTGTCTGGTATAATGATCCCTGGATTCAATGGAACAGCAAGGCGTACATGGCAGATAAAAAAGATTACGATTCCTCTTCGATCAAAGTATTGAAAGGACTGGATGCCGTCAGAAAACGACCGGGCATGTATATTGGCGACACAGACGACGGCACCGGTTTGCACCACATGGTGTTCGAGGTCGTGGATAACGCCATAGATGAGGCGCTAGCAGGTTATTGCAATACCATCAGGGTCACTATCCACAGC
>DTXR01000153.1 GCA_012962365.1 Chromatiaceae bacterium
CGACGGTTTGTCTGACCTTGCGCCTATTTTCCAGGCGCGTGATGTCACCCCGGCTGATGCCCAGGGCATTCAAACGCTCCCGGGACGCCTGAATCAGGCCCTGGTTGCCACTGTTGAGCGCACGCAGGAACTCCTCCTGGGCATTCACCAAATCCGGCGAATAGAGGTTGAACAGACGCTGGTTCTTGCTTACCCGTTCTCCCTCGGACTTGACGCTGAGATTTTCTATCCAGCCGGACACCCGCATATGAAGATGACTGACTTTTGATTCGTCATAATCGATATAGCCGACGGTATCTACAAGGCGCGATAGCGTTCCCTGCTCAGCGGCTGCGGTGCGCACACCCAAATTTTGCACCACAGCAGGCGATATTCTGACATCGTTGCCTTCCTCGTCAGCACCCGCATAAACAGGAATGAGATCCATGCCCATGGGAGACTTGCCCGGTTCATCACGCCGGTAGTTTGGGTCCATGGGAGCCACCCAGTAAAGTATCTCCTTTTCGCTCTCTTCCGTTGCCAAAGCAAATGACTCCGCCACGATGAGGAAAGCGAGCACTACGGTCATCAATCGTGTTTTCATTGTGCTTCTCCTGCTGCCAGATAAAGTAGATTTGCATGGGTTTTCAGTAGCTCCACACGCAGTTTCAAGGCCTGCAGTTTGATGTCCAGTTCAGTGATACGGGAACGCATCAGGCCGGTAAATTCAATAGTCCCGCTTTGATATGCCTGCAAGGCTGCCTGTGCGTTTTCTTCAGCCTCTTTGAGCAACCGTTGTTCATAACGCGCTATACGTTCCACAAGACGCCTGTTGTTTGCGGCACCGCTCGCCAGCATCTCCCGCAGCTTGCGCCAGCTGTTGGCCCGATCGAGTACCGCCGCGTCGGCACGCTTCTGGCTGGCGACCACGCGCTTGTCCTGCCGCTTCTCGGTAAACAAGGGCATATCGACAGTCAGCATCACTGCCCCCATGTCTGAGCGGCTGGAATTGTCCGGATTATCTCCAAAACGCATGCGGTATTCAGCGCCAATCGTCCAGCCTGGTTTGTACTGTTCCTTCGATATGGCGATCGCCTGTTGTTGGGACTCGATAACGGCCGACCGCAGGCTGATCTCCGGATGATGATCGAGATCCTGTCTCAGGGTTTCCAGGTCAGGCACTTCCGGCAATACCGGCAGCCCCGTCTCCAGGGTTCGCCAGGCGGCATCCCCCAGCCAGCGCGTAAACCGGCCTCGCACGGACTCTTCCCGGTTCTGATACCGGGTGATACGATCATCCAGGCGCAACAGTTCCAGCTCGGCTCGCAATACATCCTGCTGCGAAGAACTGCCGGAACCATATTGAACCTGGGCAATCTCGGTCAGACTTTGGAACAGCTCGCGGCTTGAACGCATAATTTTGATCGCTTCTGCCTGGTAGTAGATTTCGAGAAAGGTCTTACGCACATCACGCAACAGTTTCTTCCGCTCCAGCCGCGCACGAAGACGCTCGGCTCTGGCCTGCGCGCGGGTCTTTCCAGACCGGTATTTGAGCGTGTCCCCCCGGGGAAAGGACTGTTGAATACCTAAACGAAACTGGGTGCTGGGTTCTCTGGAAATATCGAAATCATCCAGGGGCAGGTTGTATAGCCCGGTACGCAGCTTGGGATCGGGCAACTGCCCATCAGCTATTGCATCCGCATCCAATGCCTCTGAGCGGGCAATACTGGCGTTCACGACCGGATCGTTCTCGAGTGCCATCCGTTCGGCTTCGGACAGGCCAAGCACGGCATCAGCCGCGAACACCGTCCGGCCAATAAAAAATAGGAATAAAAAAAACAGGGCTACGGCGCGCCCGCGACAGCGCCGTTTTGAAACAGGGCTCATAGTGATGACTCCAATTGATTTCCTGTCTTGAATGCTGGCGGATACCAGACCCACATCAGCGGCAACAACAGGCAACGATTACCTTATCCAATACTGCTGAACAAGCGACAGCAGAAATACTCAAGGCTCTGCAACAGAAAACCTGTCAGCGTTATGATCCGGTATGGCACAAGAGGCTTGCATCAAGCCAACAAGTCAGAATGAACGCAAAAACCCGGTGCTCATTCCACATCGATTACAATCATCGATTTGGGTTTGAAACAGGTTTGAAGCTGACTGGCTCCGGAAGAGCCACTATGGAAATCAGACCCAGGGTGGGCGATAAATGGTGGAGACGAGCAGTGATGCCAAGCTGACATCGGGAGAATTCAGGAATACGGTATTGTTGTATCCGACAGACAATATGCCAATGGAAGCGCCGACGGCATTCCAGGAAACACAATGGGGAGCAACCTGGCAGTCCAGAGAAGCACAGCAGTCCATGTTCGTTTCACATCCGTCACAGTCATGCTCAAGCATTTCCCCGCCGGCCTGGGAACTCCCTGTTATGATCGGCTCCTGGCCAACGGGCATCACTGATGCGAAGCTCACGGATTGCAAGCCAAGCGCCATCAGCGCGATAACGAGCAGGGTCACAATGACATTGTGCAGGGATTTATGCATGGGAAAACATCATACCGGCTCGAATTTCACTATTCAAGCGTTGCTTTGCTCCGGTCTTTGTGAGGTCATTCAGCCGGACAATGTCCCCGCGCTTACCCCGGGGAAGACACCAGAAATCCATTTCGCTCCTGAAGGTTCCTGTATAGAGAAATAACTGCTGAAATTCACCTGCAAGCTGAAATCAACTGAAAAAATGCTCTCGATAAGCTAGTCTTTTACATACCCCTGTTTATCTGCTGCATCGCCTATATGTCAGAAAAGAGCATCGAGCTAGATATCCCCCTGCTGCTACCGGAAATAGAGCATCAACACGATCACTGCCTGGCAGACCTTCAATCCACCCTGATTCATCACAAAGGCATCTACCGCGCCCACATCAAGGAAGGCCAACCGCCACGGCTTTGTATACACTATGATCCCAATTTGATCTCTCTGGCTGCCGTCGAGCGCATCGCCAGGGACACAGGCCATGCTTTCACCCAGCGCTATCGTCACGAACGCATCCCCTTCAACACGCCCTTGTCAGCCGATGCCGCTGATATCCTGAAACAGTCGCTGGAAAAACTGCCGGGCATGTTGCACGCCAGCGTCAATGCTGCTGCCGGGCTGGCATTTGTCGCCTATGACATTGAAGCGCTGGACCGGGAAACCATCAAGAAACTCATGCATCAGCAGGGATATGCTGATGCCAGCACAGAAAAGACCAAGGCGCATGAACATGATCACGGCAGCGCCCCGGCTTTTCTCCCCCACGCCCTGCAGGCGATCTGGACCTATATCCTGGTGAGCCTGGCGGGCATCAGTTTCCTCATCGGCTGGATCGGGGAAACTTTCTTTGGCATGCAGGAAAACATCGCTCTGTTTTTCTACCTGGTTTCTTACCTGGCCGGTGGGTTTGATATCGCCACTCACGCTATCCCGGGTCTGTTCAAGGGAAGGTTCGATACGGATATCCTGATGCTGGCAGCAGCAGCCGGTGCTGCCCTGCTGGGGCAATGGGCTGAAGGTGCTTTTCTATTGTTTCTGTTCAGCCTGGGACATGCGGGTGAGCATTATGCGCTGGATCATGCGCGCAATGCGGTGAACGCCCTGGCGGATCTCATGCCCGATACCGCGAAGCGACGCCATGGTAATGACATCGAGGAAGTCGCAGTGGATCAGCTTGCCATAGGTGACGTAATCGTCGTCCCGCCCGGGGAGCGGCTGCCTGTGGATGGCAAGGTCATACAGGGAATCAGCGCCATCGACCAAAGCCCCATCACAGGCGAGAGTGCTCCGGTGACCAAAAGTCCGGAAGACAACGTTTTTGCC
>DTXR01000154.1 GCA_012962365.1 Chromatiaceae bacterium
CGGCAGCCCGGAAACCACCACCGGCGGTAACGCGCTCAAATTTTATTCCTCCGTGCGCATGGATATACGCCGTATCGGCGCCATCAAGCGGGGTGATGAGGTCGTGGGCAATGAAACCCGGGTCAAGGTCGTGAAGAACAAGGTGGCGCCACCGTTCAAGCAGGTGGAGTTCCAGATCCTGTATGGAGAAGGCATCTCCCGGGAAGGGGAGATCATCGATCTGGGTGTAAAACATGGCTTTGTCGAAAAATCGGGTGCCTGGTATTCCTACAATGGTGACCGCATCGGCCAGGGCAAGGATAACGTACGCAAGTTTCTCAAGGAAAATCCGGAGATTGCAGCGGATATCGAAGGTCGTATCCGAGCCGAGGTGTTTCCCGAGCAGGGTGCGCCTGAAGCCGAGTCTTCTGAAACAGCGGCGGCCGGAAAGACGGATTCGGAGGGCAAAGCCTGAATCCTGATGACCTGAAACAGGCCCAACATGCGGCTGTGCACCTGCTTTCCCTGCGGGAGCACAGCCGGTTTGAACTGGAAAGAAAACTGTTGCGCCGCCATGAACAGGCTATGGTGCAACAGGTACTGCAAAATCTTGCACAGCAGGGGCTGCAAAGCGATGAACGTTTTGCCGAGCAGTATGTGTATTCCCGCCGCAACAAGGGTTATGGCCCCTTGCGCATTCGTGCTGAGCTACGCGAAAAAGGTGTGGCTGAGGATTTAATCAGCATCTGGCTGGATGACCCTGAGCAGGATTGGTACGCCCTGATGCTGGCAACAGCAGAGAAAAAGTTCGGCGGGCAACCGCCTGCAGATCGCAAGGAAATGGCCAAAAGAGGCCGTTTTCTCTCCTCCCGTGGTTTTCCCTCCTGGATGATCAACGACTATTTGTTCGGTTGAGCCGGGCATCGCCCTGTTTTTCTTTGATACTACGTATTTTGAAGGCAATTTGAGGGTGACATTTGGCGCCAGACTGCCTAACATTTACCGCCTTGAAATATCCCGACCGGAAACCGATGAAAACAAGCGCTGAAATTCGACAGGCATTCCTTGATTATTTTGCTGATCACGGCCATACGGTCGTCGAGTCCAGTTCACTGGTGCCTGCCAATGATCCGACCCTGCTGTTCACCAATGCGGGCATGGTGCAGTTCAAGGATCTGTTTCTGGGCAAGGAAAAGCGCGCCTATACGCGGGCGACTTCCTCCCAACGCTGCGTCCGTGCCGGCGGTAAACACAATGACCTGGAAAATGTCGGATATACCGCCCGCCACCACACGTTCTTCGAGATGCTGGGCAACTTCAGTTTTGGTGATTACTTCAAGCGTGAAGCCATCGAATTTGCCTGGGCATTTCTTACCCAGACCATGGGGCTACCGGCAGAGAAGTTGTGGGTGACCGTCTATGATCAGGATGATGAGGCGGCCGACATCTGGTTGAAGGAAATCGGGGTGGATGGAAATCGTTTCAGCCGCATCGGCGACAAACCCGGCGGCAAGCCCTACGAGAGCGACAATTTCTGGAGCATGGGCGATACAGGCCCCTGCGGTCCCTGTTCCGAGATTTTCTACGATCACGGGGAAGAAGTGGAAGGCGGACCTCCTGGCACACCCGAGGAAGACGGTGACCGCTACATAGAAATCTGGAATCTGGTGTTCATGCAGTACAACCGCGATTCGGAAGGAAACATGACGCCGCTACCCAAGCCTTCTGTGGATACTGGCATGGGGCTGGAACGTCTCGCGGCGGTGCTGCAGGGCGTGCATTCCAATTACGAGATCGACCTGTTTCAGGGGTTGATCAAGGCCGCTGCTGAGGTGACTAATGCTTCGGATCTGGAAAGCAAATCCCTGCGGGTTATTGCAGATCATATTCGTTCCTGTGCCTTCCTGATCGTCGATGGCGTGACGCCTTCCAACGAAGGGCGGGGTTATGTGTTGCGCCGTATCATTCGCCGTGCCATTCGCCACGGCTATCAACTGGGGCAGAAACAGCCGTTTTTCTATTTGCTCGTCGATGCGCTCATCGAACAGATGGGAGCGGCCTATCCTGGGCTGGTAAAGGCGCGGGATACCGTGATGCGGGTGCTCAGGGTAGAGGAAGAACGTTTCGCGGAGACCATCGAACAGGGCATGAAGATTCTCGAAGATGCCATCGATGCGCTGTCAGGCAGCGTTATTCCCGGAGAACTGGTTTTCAAACTCTATGATACCTATGGTTTTCCAGCAGACCTCACTGCCGATATTGCCCGGGAGCGCAATCTGCAGATAGACGAGGCGGGTTTCGATCGTGAAATGGACGCCCAGCGTGCCAGAGCGCGGGCTGCCAGCCAGTTTGGTGTCGAACAACAGGCCCAGGTTGCCCTCGATGGCGTGACTGATTTCACCGGTTATGAACGACTGAGCGAAGAAGCAACAGTTATCGGCCTGTTCCATGATGGTGAGTCGGTAGATACCCTGGCTGAAGGGGACGAAGGCATGGTGGTGCTGGACAAGACGCCCTTCTATGCTGAGTCCGGCGGGCAGGTTGGCGATAGCGGCCTGTTGTCTGTCATGGGAGAAAAGGGACGTTTCGACGTGCAGGACACACGCAAGCAGGGTGGATCTGTCTTTGGGCATATTGGCAAGGTGACCGACGGCAATATCAATGTCGGTGATTCCGTGCTCGCAGAAGTGGATGAGCAGAGCCGCCGCAACATTGCCCTCAACCATTCCGCCACGCATCTGCTTCATGCTGCCCTGCGCCGGGTACTGGGTGATCATGTTCAGCAGAAAGGCTCTCTAGTGGATGCAGAGAAACTGCGTTTCGATTTTGCCCATTTCGAACCCATGACGCAGGAGCAGATCAGCACTGTCGAGCAGATGGTCAATGAGCAGATTCGAAACAACTACGTCGTGGAGACTCGAATCATGGCCCTCGAAGACGCCAGGCAGGCGGGCGCCATAGCCTTGTTCGGTGAAAAATATGACGATCAGGTACGGGTACTGCGCATGGGTGGATTTTCCACCGAGTTGTGCGGGGGCACGCACGTCAAGGCCGTTGGCGACATCGGCCTGTTCAAAATCGTGAGTGAAAGCGGCATCGCTTCCGGTGTCAGGCGTATCGAAGCGGTAACAGGCGAGCGTGCCCTGCAATGGGTGGAGCAGGCGGAAGCGCGCCTGCAGCACATTGCTTCTCTGGTCAAATCAGGTCAGGATGACATGGAGGAGAAAGTGCATTCCCTGGTGGAGAAAGCGCGCCAGCAGGAGAAGGAGATCGCCCGGCTTAAAGCCAAATTGGCGTCCGCCGCAGGATCTGATCTGGCCAGCCAGGCCATGGTAATCGGTGATACCAAGGTGCTGGCCGCGACGCTCGAAGGGGCGGATGTGAAGACCCTGCGTGAAACCCTGGATCAGCTCAAGAACAAACTGGGCTCGGCCGTGATCGTATTGTCTGCCGTGCAGGATGGCAAAGTCAGCCTTGTGGCCGGTGTTACCAAGGACAGAACCGACAAGGTCAAGGCAGGTGAACTGGTGAAGATGGTTGCCGAGCAAGTCGGCGGCAAAGGCGGTGGGCGCCCCGATATGGCGCAAGCCGGGGGCAGTGATCCCGGTGCGCTTCCCCAGGCGCTGGCATCCGTTGAAAATTGGGCCAAAGAACGGCTTTGAACGCCCTCGAGCACTAACGGAAATTTATCATGGCATTGATTGTTCAAAAATATGGCGGTACCTCCGTAGGCAGTACCGAGCGCATCATGGCCGTTGCCGAAAAGGTCAAGAAATACCATGACAGTGGTGATCAGGTGGTGGTGGTCGTGTCCGCCATGTCGGGTGAAACCAATCGGCTCATTGCTTTGGCAAAGGAGATCACGCCCAAGCCCAGCGCTCGCGAAATGGACGTGTTGTTGTCCACCGGGGAACAGGTAACCATATCGTTGCTGTCCATGGCCCTGCACAGCCTGGGGCTGGATGCGCGTTCCTACACTGGAGGACAGGTTTGCATCCGAACCGACAATTCGCACAGCAAAGCCCGCATCGTCGATATCGAGGGCAGCCGCGTGAAAAGTGATCTGGACGCCGGTCGCGTCGTTGTGGTCGCAGGTTTTCAGGGGACAGACCAGGATGGAAACATCACCACCCTGGGGCGGGGCGGCTCCGATACAACTGCGGTCGCCATGGCAGCGGCGCTGAATGCAGATGAATGTCAGATCTTCACTGATGTGGATGGTGTGTACACGACAGATCCGCGGGTTGAGCCTCATGCCCGTAAGCTGGATCGCATTACCTTTGAAGAAATGCTGGAGCTGGCCAGCTCGGGTTCCAAGGTGCTGCAGATCCGTGCTGTCGAATTTGCCGGGAAATACAATGTTCCCCTGCGCGTATTGTCCAGCTTTGAAGAAGGTGAGGGCACTCTCATAACCCTGGAGGAAAAAGACGTGGAAAAGGCCAAGATTGCAGGTATCGCATTCAGCCGCGATGAAGCCAAACTGACCATCAGGGGTGTGCCGGATCATCCGGGTGTGGCCTATCAGATCCTTGGGCCGATCGGTGAAGCCAACATAGAAGTGGACATGATCGTTCAGAACATCGGCAAGGATGATACGACTGACTTCACGTTCACCGTACACCGAAACGATCTCGAAAAAGCCCTGGAGATACTGCAAAAGACGGCAGAGGAATTCGGCGCAAGAGAAGTCGAGGCTGACGATAAAATTGTCAAGATAGCGTTGGTGGGCGTGGGGATGCGCTCTCATGCGGCCATTGCCAGCAACATGTTCAGGGCGTTGGCCCAGGAACAGATCAACATCCAGATGATTTCCACCTCTGAAATCAAGATATCGGTGATCGTGGACGAGAAGTATCTCGAACTTGGGGTGCGGACCCTTCACGAAGCATTTAACCTGGATAAAATTGACGCATAAATTGAAATTCAGGGTTCTTATTCAGGGTATCTACTGATAAAATTCGAAAGTTCGCTATATTCATTGAATAAGCGAAAGCTTGGTTTGATTATCACTGCTTCCCTTCCAGGAAAATGAAGCGGAAGCAAAGGACAATAGGAGAGTAGGAATCATGTTGATACTGACTCGCAGGGTTGGTGAAACCCTGATGATTGGAGATGACGTAACCGTTACGGTGCTGGGCGTGAAAGGCAACCAGGTTCGTATTGGCGTCAATGCCCCACGGGATATTTCCGTGCATCGTGAAGAAATCTATGAACGCATTAAGGCTGAGCAGGCTGAAGAAGCCGGTGCTGAACCGAACGAAGCGGCTGTAGCTCCTGAGGAAGAGGAATAAGTGCTGGAAAAATGCTTCAAGGGTGGCTAGAATTAGCCGCCCTTGGAAGCGACCCTGTGTTCGTATCGAGGGCTTGTAAGTTGAATTTTGGAGAGCTGGCCGAGTGGCTGAAGGCGCACCCCTGCTAAGGGTGTATACGTTAACGCGTATCGAGGGTTCGAATCCCTC
>DTXR01000155.1 GCA_012962365.1 Chromatiaceae bacterium
ATCCCCGCCCTCCAGGTCAATTATGCTCAAGCGCGCATGTGCCAAGCCAATGTCTTTTTCAAGAAAATAACCATAGCCATCCGGCCCCCGATGCTGAAGCGCGTGAATCATCTGCTCCAACTCGTTCTTTCTTGGCAAATCCTTGCCCCGTATATTCAGTATGCCGGCAATTCCACACATGGCCTGTACGCTTCTTCCCCACTATTTGATCGATACTTATTATTGATACACTGCCTGACAGGCGACCATGTCTTTCTATAAATGAAATTGAAGTCGAACGCTAACACCGTAGGCAGTCAGATTGACAGGAACGAATATAGCATGAAACCTCCCTTCTACCCTGCAGAATACCGAACAAGTTTTCGCAACGCTTATCAATGAACCCAGTTGGCCAAGAAAACAGCAGTTCCGTAGTTTGTGAGCTGTACCGCAACATGCCCAAGAATACAAGTACAATATATACATGTTAGATAACCTGGCTGTTGATCCAGATTAAAATGTTTTATCCATTGTGGATGGAATTTCCAGGGTTTCCCGCTGTCATAGGCAGGGTGCGGCCGTTTTCTCACTGGTGACGTGAACAGAATCCATCTTGCGTTTGCGATCATTCCAATTGACACCCAAACAGTACATAAATACAGAGCACTCAAAATGACGTATTCAATAAAAGCCCGTGAATCTATTGACTTTTTTTCTTTTTTGGCAATTAGCCTGTTGCTTATCAGCCCATTGGACGCTTTGTCAGCTCTGCAATTTACGGACCGCACGACTGAAAGCGGCCTGTCCACAACGCACAGTAATGTTTATCGAACCTGGGACGTAGCCGTTGGCGACATCAATGGAGACGGTGTAAATGACTTGTATGCCATGGATCACGCACAGGGTCCGAACCAGACACTGCAATCCTACCTCTTTTTGTCATCTTCAAACATGTCGCTGACCAATATCACTTCCACCATGGTTACAAAAGGCGGCGGACAGGCGGCCCTGTTTACTGACCTGGATGCCGATGGCGACCTGGACCTGATGACCAGCTCCAATGACGGCGTAGGCGTTGTTTTGTCGAACGATGGTAATGGTAAATACAGTTGGTTCAACTCGGATTTTCCAGATGCCAGGTACCATTTCGATGGAAGAGAAATTGCTCGTGGCGACATCGAAGGCGATGGGGACCTGGATACAATTGTTGGTTCACACGGCCATGACATGACGATTTTCGTCAACGATGGCAACAACGTCTATACGAAGCAAGCGTTCGATAACATCCTTCTCCGTGGCGATGATCTGAGCGTCACGCTACAGATCATGGCAGACTTTGATAATGATGGTGATACGGACATTGTATCGCAAAGGATGAGCGCCTGGATCAGTGGATGGGGAAGTCGTCCCACGACTGTAGACTTATGGCTGAATGATGGCAGCGGCAAGTTTCGTTGGGTGTCTGATACGCATGGACTGATGGACGGCACGGAAGAAGCGCCTTTGGTGATTGGCGATTTCGACAATGACGCTGACTTGGATATCGTACAACTTCAAGTTGACAGCAAAGGCGGAATAAGATTTTTTGAGAATGACGGCCAGGCACACTTTACCGAAAACGCCGCGCAGCGGGGCTTTACAGGAAATGGCCCCACCGGTATTACTTGGTGGGCAAAAGCCAGCGTCGGTGACTTGGACAATGATGGCGACCTGGACATCATAAATAATGGCAGGGAAGTTTACGTCAATGACGGCACTGGCCACTTTACTAAAGAGCGGCTTTCGGTAACTTATAATGGCATTGTTACCCGGGTGGCGGACATGGACGATGATGGTGACCTGGACGTAGTTGGCGCACGCATTCATTGGGAAGCTAATGGTGACGGATACTATATTTATCGCAATGACACTAACGACAAACGCTGGCTGATTGTGAAAGTTGACGCAGGCCCTAAAAACCCCTATGGCGTCGGCGCCAAAATAAAAGTGTTCTCCGGCGCAAAATTATTAGGGTATCGTGAGATGACCAATTCCAGCACCATGCATTTGCCGCTGGAGGCCCATTTTGGTTTAGGAGGGTGCGCCTGCAGTAATGTCAGGGTGGAAGTGACTTTCCCAGACGGTTCTTCAAAAACTGTAGACGCAGTCGATATTGGGCAGAAAATAAAGGTGAATGCAAACGGAAGCATTACTTCAAAGCTCTTCACAGACGGTTTTGAGCCATAATCACTGACGAGTACCAGATAAAGATACCGTTACGCCTGCACGATACCATTACCTGCATTGTTTCGAGAGGTATACTTACGAAGCTTCTCGGGAGTCTTCTTGGCTTGCCACGCGTTGCGCAAAGACCCCAATCTGCTCCAAGAGTTTTTTTTGCGCAGTCTCTGCAGTGAAACCATGCGAAGTATTTTCAAGAATGACTAGCGGAGTATTGGCATTCATATATTCATTGTGGAACAGCCGGTACTCCTCTATGTCCGGATCTTTTTCGCCGTAAATAACTTCAACTGTTTTTTGTTGCCGCGTGATTTTTTCCACTGCTTTCACAAAACGGTGATTGTAGTTGTTGCCCAAGGCCGATGAGCCATCAGCACCA
>DTXR01000156.1 GCA_012962365.1 Chromatiaceae bacterium
CGCAATAGGATTGGTAGGTGGAAATGCCCATCTTGGACATGACCTTGTGCAGACCCTTGCCCACGGCTTTTATGTAGCGTTTTTGGGCTTCCTCGAAGTCCAATTCTTCCGGCAGGTCCGGCAGCATGTCCTGAATGGTTTCGAACACCAGGTAAGGGTTGACCGCTTCCGCGCCATAGCCAGCCAGAGTTGCGAAATGATGCACTTCCAGGGCAGCGCCCGTTTCGACAACCAGCCCCGCCTCGGTACGCAAGCCCTGACGAATGAGGTGATGATGCACGGCAGACGTCGCCAGCAACATGGGAATGGCGAGATTGTCGGTATCCACCCGTCTGTCGGAAAGAATCAGGATATTATGGCCTTCGCGAACAGACTTTTCCGCCATATTGCACAAAGCCTGCAGCGCCTGTTCCATGCCTTCCGGACCGTTGACTGCCGGATAGGTAACATTGAGGGTACGGGTGCGGAAGGCGCCGTCACTGTTGTCCTCGATCTGGCGAATCTTTTCGAGATCCGCGTTGGTCAGCACGGGCTGTTTTACTTCCAGACGCATGTTCTCGCCGCCGGAACCCAGCCCCAGAAGATTTGGGCGTGGCCCGATGAGAGACACCAGGGACATGACGATCTCTTCCCGGATGGGATCAATGGGCGGGTTGGTCACCTGGGCGAAATTCTGTTTGAAGTAGGTGCTCAGATGCCGCGCCCGATTGGACAGCACGGACGGCGGGTTGTCTGCGCCCATGGAGCCGATGGCTTCCTGGCCGGTGCAGACCATGGGGGTAAGCAGGAACTTCAGATCTTCGTTCGAATAGCCGAAAGCCTGCTGACGATCCAGAAGCACGTTCTCATCTGGCGCCATGGTACCCACGGCATGGGGCAGATCCGCCAAGCGGATCTGCGTCTTGTCCAGCCAGTCCTGATAGGGTTTGGAAGCGGACAACTCGGCCTTGAGCTCCTCGTCGTCGATGATCCGGCCCTGTTCCATGTCGATAAGAAACATCTTGCCCGGCTGCAGGCGCCATTTCTTGACGATCATGTCTTCGGGAATATCCAGCACGCCCATTTCCGAGGCCATGACCACCAGGCCATCATCGGTGATGAGGTATCTCGCAGGACGCAGGCCATTTCGGTCGAGTGTCGCGCCAATCTGGCGGCCATCGGTGAAGGCCACGGCAGCGGGTCCGTCCCAGGGCTCCATGAGCGCCGCATGGTACTCATAGAATGCACGACGCTGTTCATCCATGAGCTTGTTGCCGCTCCAGGCTTCGGGAATGAGCAGCATCATCGCGTGAGCCATGGAGTAGCCGCCCATGACCAGCAGCTCCAGAGCATTGTCGAAACAGGCGGAATCCGACTGCCCTTCGGGAATCAGAGGCCAGATCTTGTCCAGATCTTTACCCAGGATATCAGAAGCCATGGAATGACGGCGTGCCGCCATCCAGTTCACATTGCCGCGCATGGTGTTGATCTCACCATTGTGAGCGATCATGCGGAACGGGTGAGCCAAATCCCAGGTTGGGAAGGTATTGGTCGAAAAACGCTGATGCACGAGAGCCAACGCCGACGTCAGGGATTCATCTTTCAGATCCGGGTAGTAGTCACCCACCTGGGCGGCAAGCAGCATGCCCTTGTAGACGATGGTACGGGATGACATCGAGGTAAAGTAGAAATCATCCTTTCCCGAGATGTCCCCATCACGAATTTCATTCTCTGCCTGCTTGCGCAGAACGAAGAGTTTACGCTCGAACGCGCCCTGATCCGGCGTGGTATCGCCACGACCGATGAAAACCTGTCGGATCAGCGGCTCGGTAGGCAGCACGCTTTCACCCAGATCAGCGTTGTTCACCGGCACGTCGCGCCAACCCAGCAGTTTCTGCCCTTCCTGGGCAATGTACTTTTCAACGATGGCCTTGATGGCCGCCACACTGGCTGCGTTCGATGGCAGGAATGCCATGCCCACGGCATAGTCTCCAGCCGCCGGCAGATCAAAGTCTACAGCGGAACGGAAAAATGCGTCCGGAATCTGCAGCAGAATGCCCGCGCCGTCACCCGCCTTGGGATCAGCGCCCACGGCACCACGGTGGGTCAGTCTGTCCAGAATGGTCAGACCCTGGGTAACGATGGCATGAGTGCCCCGCCCCTTGATATCAGCCACAAAACCAACGCCGCACGCATCGTGCTCGTTTGCCGGGTCATACAAC
>DTXR01000157.1 GCA_012962365.1 Chromatiaceae bacterium
TAGGACGGGAACCCTAATGTAACCTTGTGGCCTCCATGAGAGGTTCCAATCAGTCCTCCAGTAGTAAAACTGTCTGTTGGAGCCTTGAAGCCATCGCCAAACTGAAACAGGCAGGCTTCATCGTGGGCATCGCCAGCAATCAATCCGGCATAGGACGGGGGCTGTTCGATCTGGCGGCTTTGAATGCCATGCACAACAAAATGCAGCAGCTGCTGGCCAAGCTGGGTGCTTATGTGGACATCATCGCCTTTTGCCCACACACACCGGATGACCACTGTGGTTGCAGAAAACCCCTACCCGGCTTGTACCGGCAGCTGGCGAAGCGCTGGGCCATAGAACTGGAAGGTATCCCTGTTGTCGGCGACAGTCTCAGAGATCTCGAAGCCGCCATAGCAGCGGATGCCCAGCCCCTGCTGGTTCGTACCGGCAAAGGTGCAAAAACCGTGGAACAGTTACCGCAGCACTGGCGCATTCCGGTATTCGATGACCTTGGCCGAGCCGTAGATTACCTGCTTCAGGAGCAATCATGCTGATTACCCTGCGCTCGTCACTCTATTTTGTTGCCATGATCCTCAGCATTGCTGCTTTTGGTCTGGCTATCGCCACCATCGGCATGGTGTTGCCCTTGTCTGCCAGAGACCAAATCGCGGCAGCCTGGGGCAGCACCAATCTGTGGCTGATGAAGGTCATCTGCGGGCTGGAGTACCGGATTCATGGCAAGGAAAACCTGCCGAAACATGCCGCTATCGTCATGTGCAAGCACCAGTCCACCTGGGAGACCATTTCCCTGAAAGCCATCATCCGGCCACAGCAATCCTGGATTCTCAAGCAGGAACTCATGCGCCTACCCATCTTCGGCTGGGCGTTGGCTGCCATTCCCAACATCCCCATCGATCGTAGCGCCGGCCGGAAAGCCGTGAAACAGATTGTCGAGCGTGGTACACAATTACTCCAGCAGGGCAGGACCATCATCGTGTTTCCGGAAGGCACCCGCACAGCGCCTGGAGAAAAGCGTAAGTACGGTATTGGTGGCAGCCTGCTGGCGGAAAAATCCGGTTATCCCGTGATCCCCATCGCGCACAATGCCGGTATTTTCTGGCGACGCCGGGGCTTGAAGAAATATCCTGGCACCATCGATGTGGTGGTAGGTGACGCATTTGATCCAAAGGGCATGAAAGCTTCCGAGATCACCCGGAAGGTAGAAGCCTGGATCGAAGCCGAGGTGGAAAAGCTTCCTTCAAAACCTTGAGTGTCGACTCCCTGATACATAGGAGAAAAAACATCTTTCTCTGTTTGTTCTATCTAAAGATATAGAAATACACACATTTTATCCACAACCTGACCTTAACTGTGGATAACTTTTCTATATATCCAGATTCTCCACAGTCAATGCATTTGACTGGATAAAATCTCTTCTGGGTTCCACTTCATCACCCATCAATGTAGTAAATACTTCATCTGCTCCCACTGCGTCTTCGATCCGAACCTGGAGTAATCGACGACTTTCAGGATCCATGGTAGTTTCCCACAGCTGATCCGGGTTCATTTCTCCCAATCCTTTATAGCGCTGCACATGCTGCCCGCGGCGACCTTCTGCCATCAGCCAGTCCAGTGCTTCGCTGAAACTGGAGATGGGCTGCTGTTTTTCACCACGCTTGATATAGGCTGTGTCTTCTATAAGACCGTCCAATTTTTCACCGACTAGCCGCAGTTTCTTGTAGTCGCCACTGTAGAAGAAATCCACCGGCAGATAACGTACGTTGTCTATACCATGGGTATGATGAGTGATGGCGATGAGCTCTCCTTTTTCTTCATCGGCTGGTACCAATTTCAACTCA
>DTXR01000158.1 GCA_012962365.1 Chromatiaceae bacterium
GATTCCGACGAGCCGCTGCAGACACCGGACGGGCGCGTGATGCTGGCACGGCAATGGGCTGAGGAACTGGGCCTGCAGTATGCGCCCGGCATGGTGTATTTCGACAGCGATGGTAAAGAGGTTTTTCGCTCGGAAGCCTGGCTGAAAGCCTTCCATTTGCATGCGGTGCTGGATTATGTGGCCACCGGCGCTTATCGCCACCAGCCCAATTTCCAGCGTTTCGTTCAACATCGGGCGGAAATGATGCGGGCCAAGAGCTTTGCCGTGGATCTGATGAAATAGTCACGGTAACACTGATGCGCGGCTCGGCCTGCACGGTGAAAAATCGTTATAATCTGAAAACGCCCCGAATCTTTGGGCGCAATAGCAACATGGATGCAGGCAAAAGCATGGTTGGCCAGCAGGGAACTTCATGGTGAGACTCTCGATACCAAAGCATTTCAACAATCTGCTTTTTGTAGCGGGCCTGTGGCTATTCAGCGCAATGCTTCTTGCCCAGGAACAACAAGCCGCACCGGCACAGGACGACGCTGCTCAAGAAACGCAGGAAGCTACCTCTGCCAAACCCGTACTGAAGGTAGATATCCAGGGTCTTGACGGAGACTTGCTGGAGAATGCGCAGGCCTACCTTGGTTTGTTGCAGAAGAAAGACGACCCGCTGCTCACGGAGCTGTGGATCAAGCATCTGCACAAGAAGTCGGTGGAAGAAATTCGCGCCGCCCTGCAACCCTTCGGTTATTACAATGCTCAGGTGGATGCTTTCCTGGAAAAGAACCCGGAGGGCGTTTGGGTGGCCACCTACAACGTCGCACCCGGTCCGCAGGTAAAGATCGACAAGATGGAACTGAAGTTGCTGGGCGAGGGCAAGCAGGAACCAAAGTTGCAACAGGCGCTAGCGGCTTTCCCGATCAAGCCGGGTGATGCGCTCGACCATCAGGTCTATGAAAAGGCCAAGGATGCCCTGCTGGAGCTCGCCGACAGCCTGGGGTATCCGGACGTGGAAGTAAAGATGGCAAAGGTGCTGGTAAACCCGGAAAATAACCGGGCTGATATCACTCTACATCTTGATACCGGTCATAAGTACTTCATCGATGAAATCCGTCTGTATCAGGACTTTCTGCAGCCTGATTTCGTACGGCGTTATCTGGTGGACGTGAAGCCTGGCGATACCTACTCCCAGGACAATCTGCTCGAAATCCAGCGGAATCTTATCGAAGCCGGTTATTTCTCTCTGGTGGATATCAAGCCCAGATTCAAACAGGCTCAGGCCTACAAAGTGCCTGTCGATGTCTCTCTCGAGCCGGCAAAACGTCAAATGTATTCCTTCGGTATTGGTTATGACACCGATATCGGCCCGAACCTGTCCATGCGTTGGGTGCATCGGCGAATCAACAAGTTAGGCCATAAAGCCGACGCCAGAATCAAGCTGTCGATGAAAAACAATCTGATTCAGGGTAACTACTGGATCCCGATTCGGGACCCACGGACCACCAAACTGGGTTTTACCGCCAAGCTCGAGAATGAAATTCTGGACGACTCCGAGCGCGAAACGCTGGATCTGGAAGCCGGTTATTATTTGATTTGGCGTGAATGGATTACCAAACTGTACACTGAACTCAAGTATGAGCAGTTTACCGTTGGCGATGCGCCCACCACAGAATCCACCTTCTTGAGCGTTGGCGGGAGGGCGGAGCGCTCCGTTTTTGACGAAGGTGTGTACCCCCGTCGGGCATGGGCGCTGTATGCGGATTTGCGCGCCTCACCAGGCTTGATTTCATCGACGGCCTATGTGCGCAGCCATATCAAAGGCAGAGCCTACTTGCCGGTTTTGGAGGAAGGGCGCCTGATACTGGCCGGTGAACTCGGTTTGGCCGATGTGAGGGATTTCGACAAGTATCCAAACTCCCTACGCTTCTTTGCCGGTGGTGACAGCAGTGTCCGCGGATATGACTGGAAATCGTTGGGCCCCGAGGATGATGAGGGGAATGTCATCGGCGGCAAGCAGGCGCTGAGTGCTACTGTCGAATACAACCACAAGGTTGCCCAGCAATGGCTGGCTGCGGGCTTTGTCGATGCGGGCAACGCTTTCAACGACACGCTGGATCATATTTTCATCGGCGCCGGTTTTGGTGCGCGCTGGTTATCTCCCGTGGGCACCGTGCGCCTGGATTTCGCCTGGCCCATGAACAAGAAAGATGAGGACACCCGTTTCTCCGATATCAAGGTGCACTTCGGATTCGAGGTGCTGCTGTGAAAACCTGGCTGAAGCGGCTGGGCCTTGCTCTTCTGCTGGTGATCGTGTTGATTATCGTCGCCGGTGCCGTGCTGCTGGGTACCCGCCCCGGGACTCAATGGTTACTGGAAACCGGAAATCGTTTCATCCCCGGGGAACTGGTGGTTGAGCATACCGAGGGAAACTTGCTAGGCGACCTGCAACTACAGGGTGTCAGCTACCGCAATGAAGACATATCAGTGCGGGTTGGTAAGGTGACCCTGAGTTGGCTGCCTTCTGAACTGTTCAGTGGTGTGTTTCACTTGCGGGAACTGGGCGTGGAGCAGCTGCGCTATGAAAAACTCAGGGAGACAGAAGAGGAACCTTCCGAAACGCTGGAGCTTCCGGATATTGAATTGCCGATAACGCTGAAGCTGGATTTGGTGCAGGCTAAAACCCTGGAGATCGTTTCCGCCCCTGAAGCCACTCCCGTCTTTATCGATCAGGTGCTGCTGGTTGCCGCCTGGGATGCGACCGGCATCAATCTTTCCAAACTTGATCTGGTAATGCCGGAACTGCAGTTTCAGAGCAGAGGCAAGGTGCTGCCCAAAGCCGACTATCCCCTCGCTCTGGATATGAACTGGGAAGTGAGTGCCGAAGATCTGCCGGCGGTGTCCGGTCAGGGTAATCTCAAGGGTGATCTCAAGGCTTTGCAATTACAGCATCAAGTCGAAGGGGATGTGAAGGCGAAGTTGGGTGCGAGCCTGAAGAACGTGCTGCAGGAGCTTGGTTGGGAGGCAAAGCTACAGATCGCCAGGCTGCCCAACGCCTATCTGCCGCTGGAAGAGTCGGCGTTGCTTGGTATCGACATTGATGCCAAAGGTGATCTTGCCCGGGCGGATACCAGGATTGCGTTCACGGTGCAGCCGCACAGGGAAGTGGCTGCAGATACAGCACAGCAGCTGTTGCTTAACCTGATTGCCGACATCCAGTTTTCCGATCAGCGTTTCAAGCTGCAAGGCGACTGGCAGAACTTGCAATGGCCCCTGACAGGCAAGGCCCAGGTGCTTGCGCCAAGCGGCAAGCTCCAGGCATCTGGTATTCCCGATGGCTACGTGTTTTCCCTGCACAGTGCCGTACAGGGCGATGACATACCGCCCGGTGACTGGCGGCTGGAAGGGAAGGGCGATCTGAACAAGCTCCGGTTGGACAGGCTGCTGGGGAATCTGCTGGAAGGCACGCTGGAGGCCGCTGGCGATCTGGCCTGGTCTCCGAAACTGACCTGGAAGATGGATGCCACAGCCACAGATATCAACCCGGAGACATTGGCTCCGGAATGGCCGGGCCAACTCAGCGCTGCTGTCTCCACAAGTGGTGAACTGCCGGCAACCGGACTGCGTCTGCAGGCGCAAATCAAGGAGCTGCGAGGCACATTGCGCGAGAAGCCTGTTGCGGGCAGCGGTGTTGTGCATATCGACGGCAACAAACTGCTGCTGGAGGAAATGGCATTCAGCAGCGGTCAGGCGAAGGTCAATGCGAAGGGTGAGCTGGGTGATGCCTGGAATCTGGACTGGAAACTGGATGTGGCAGATCTTGCCGATTTGCTGCCTGGGGCGGAAGGAAAGGTTCAGGGAGGCGGCAAGCTTCGGGGCACCCAGAAACAACCCGTCATCGAAGGCAAGCTGAAGGCAGAAAATCTGTTGGCTGAAGGTACGCACTGCCGCCAGTGCGAGGCAGATTTTTCGGTAGGTCTGGATGACGCCTTTGTATCCCGCGCCCGGATCACCGGGGCGGATCTGCTGGTTTCCGGGCAAAAAATGCACAGCCTGTCGCTGCAGCTGAACGGACCGTTGCAACGGCACACCGTTGAGCTCGATGTGGATCATCAGGAAGGCAAACTCAGGTTTGTTGCGGACGGCGCCTATCTCAAAGAAAAGACAGCCTGGCAGGGGAAGATCCCGGAGCTGAGACTGGATGCGGGTGAGTTGGGAAACTGGAAGTTGCAGCAAGCGGCAAGCCTGTATGCTTCTACGGAGGAAATCAGACTTTCACCTCTGTGTCTGCAGGATCAGCAAACCCGACTTTGTGCGCAAGTCGATCGGGGCAAGAAAGAAGGCAATGCCAAGTTGAGCCTGAAAGGTTTGTCGTTGGAACGCCTGCGTCCCTGGCTGCCGCCGGAGATCACACAGCTGTCAGGTGTGCTGCATCTGGATGCGACGGCAGACCTGGGTTCCGTCATCAAAGCCAATCTCGAAGCGACCCTGGAACCGGGAAAGCTTACCTATCTTGGCCCGCAGTCGAAGTCCATTGCGCTCATGCTTCACGATGGAAAAATCAAGGCTGTCTATGATGAAGCCCAGCTCGCGGCCGAATGGATGCTGCAGGTCGAGGACAGCATTTTGCAGGGTAAATTGCAGGTTCCCCGTGAGGCGCTGGACAAGGATCCACTGACTGCGTCCCTGCAAGGTGTCGCCAAGGTAGTGGTCAAGGATCTCAGCCTGATCTCCGCTTTCGTACCCGATATCCAGAAAATAGACGGGAACATCGACGTGGATTTGAAACTGGGCGGGCAGCTGGGCGATCCTCGCATCAGTGGCCATGCCGTATTGAAATCAGAGCAGGTGGTTGTCCCCCGTGCTGGTCTGGAGCTGAAGGGCGTACTGATGCAAATAACGGGGACGGGTGGTGAACAACTGGATATAACCGGTGCCATCAGTTCCGGAAAGGGAACGCTGGCGTTGAAGGGAATGGTGCTTCTGGATGCAGAGAAGAGCTGGCCTGCAAAGCTGACGCTCAAGGGTGATGAATTTCAGCTGGCGAACCTTCCCGAGGCGCAAGTAGTCATCAATCCGGATCTGAACCTGGAGAGCAGCGGGGACATTATCCGGATTCGCGGCAAACTGGATGTTCCGCTGGCGCGGCTCGAATTACACGACCTGCCCGCAGGTACTCATGACGTTTCACCCGATGTGATGGTAATGAATGAGGATGGCAGTGTGGAGGAGACGGCGGATTCAAAAATTGATGCGGAAGTGACGATCACTCTGGGTGAGGACGTACACTTCAGCGGATTCGGTCTGGACGCTGATCTTGGCGGCAAGCTGACCATCGTTCAGAATCCGGGCAAAGTAGCTACCGCCAACGGCGAGCTGAAAGTCGAATCCGGCAGCTTTCTGGCCTATGGACAGCACCTGACCATCGAAAGAGGCAGGATCTCCTATGCCGGCGGCCGTATCGATAACCCGGGCCTGAGATTGCGGGCGAGCCGAAAAACAAACGATATCACTGTGGGCGTGGAAGTGGCGGGCACGGCGAAAAAACCGAAGATCAATACCTTTTCCTCCGACCCGGACATGACGGAAAAAGATGTGGTATCCATGCTCCTTACCGGTCAGAAAAGCGGCGATCTGTCGGAAGCAAAAGTCTATACCGGAAAGCAGATAACGCCGGATCTCAACGTCGGTGTCAACCTGGGTGGGGGCAGAGATGGCAGCGAATTCGTCGCCCGCTACCGGCTCATGGACAACGTCAACCTGGAAGGCACTAGCAGCTCAAAGAAGAGCGGCGTGAGCATCAACTACACCATCGAGCTGGAGTGACTGGAGTGTAACTGCCTGGTGGTATCGGTTTGTTCAAGCAGCCAATGACCTTCAGGAAAACCCATTCTGAGGATAAACTTTTTCCAGCGTGTATCTTCATGCAGGTTTCTGAAAAACGTATAGTTGATTTTCATAATCAGGTTCGGATCGCGCTGCTCATAGGCAGTTTCCAGCCACTTGAATGCATCATCGATCTCGCCCCTGCAAGCATGGAGATACGCGAGAATTGTCGGATGATGTTCGCTGTAACGGTCAATGAACTCGATTAACAGTTTATCGGCTTCTGTTTCCTTGCCCATAGTAAACAACACACAGTGTTGAGTGAACAGCCGCCAGAATTCATGAGGTTCTTTGTTGGCTTCGAATAAGGCTTCTTCATGCTTGCCTTGTCGAAGCAAAATAAAGCTTACCGTCATATGCTGGATTGCAGCATCCGGTGTGATTTCGTTGTACTTGTGAATGGCTTTCAAAGCTTCGTCGAAGCGGCTTAGCCAACCATATACAATACCAAGGTTGTAGTAGTTGATCGCAAGGAAAGGGTCCATGCCAATTGCTTTCGACAGCAATTGTAGCGCCTCATCCAGTCTACCCAGATCCATGGCATTGTGCGCCGCTATGCTGATGATTTCGGAATCGTTCCAACCGAGGGACAGGGCTTTGTCGATGTTTATTATCGATTGCTCAAAATCCCAGTTCATGATGTTGATCAGGGAAAGCTGTGCGTAAGATCGCGCATAGTTCCTGTCCAGGGCGATAGCGCGCTGAACCGCTTCTTCGGACAGATTCAGCCCTTCGGAAAAGGGTTTTTTATAGAGATAGGATGTTGCCTGGAAGACGATTCTGCTGAGTAACAGCCATGCCGGTGCATAGTTCGCATCGATGGCGATAGCCTGTTTTACTTTCTTTTCTGCTTCCAGGCTCGCTTCATCTGTAAATTGTTGATGCAAGTGCTTGGCCTGCAAGTACAAGGTGTAGGCGTCCGTGTTGGCCGGAATGGACTTCGCCATTTTTCCAAAAAGGGTAAGCTCTAATTGTTTGGTGACAGCTTCGGCTATATCGTCCTGTGTCTGGAAAATATCGTCCAGGGTGTGTCGGTATGTTTCTGACCACAGATGGGCGCTGTCAGACGCCTGGATAAGCTGTGCGGTAATCCGAACGTTGTTCCCTGATTTGCGAACGCTCCCTTCCAAAACATGGGTGGTACCCAGATCATTGGCAATTTCCTTGATGCTTTTGTTGGTATTCTTGTAAGAAAAGGAGGAGGTTCGGCTGATGACCTTGAGTTCTGGTATCTTGGTCATCAGATTGATCAGTTCCTCACTGATGCCATCCGAAAAGTATTCCTGATCATGGTCGGGACTTAAATCCGTGAATGCGAGTACGGCGATGGTTTTCTGTGATGGATGGCAACTCCGGTCGTTTTCAGTTTCCCGATCAGGGTGGTCCGGCAGTTCCGTCACGTTTGCGATAAACTGGTAACCTCGTCCGTGAATGGTCTTGATGGTTTGTTGCAACTGGCCGTTGTCACCCACGGCTTTCCTGGCGCTCTTGATGTGGTTGTTCAGCGATGTGTCGGAAACTACCCGCCCCTGCCAGATACTGTCGAAAAGCTCCTGCCGTGAAACCACTCTGTTGTGGTTTGTAATGAGATAGACAAGCAAATCAAACACCTGTGGCTCGATTGCCACTCTGCCCCACTGATCTGAAAGAAGAAAATTCTCGGTATCAACTTCATGTCTGCCGAAACGATACAACATTGTTTTTTTTAAGCCCTGCCCAGGATATTTGTGCTGTTTTTCCATTAGATCATAAATCCACACATTTCCGATGTTATATTTACATATGCTGGGTTTTTCATGAGGAAATCATGAGGAAATCATGAGAAAGTCTTCATGTTTGCAGCGAGGTCTGCTGCCTACAATAAAGTATTAGGGTTTGTATGGAACGAACAGAAATAAGGGGCGCTAATTGCCCCCACAAAGGGCTTATGTCTTGCCGCCAACTATTCGTAAATGCAGGAGATCACCATGAAAAAATATTTTTACTCAATCACCGTGGCCTTGCTGGCCATTGTGGCAGGTTTGTTTAGCGGTCAGTTGCTGGCAGGCTCATTGAATGTCCAGGGAAATGGCACCATCAATGGTGAACTGGATGTTGTAAACCATCGCATCAAAAATGTTGCAGATCCGGTTTCTGGCCAGGATGTGGCCACCAAGAGTTACGTGGACAGCCAAAGTGGCAACGCAGGCAGGGCATCTTTGAATCCTGATCGGGTGGCCTTGTTGCGCTGGTATGACATCAATCTCGCGAGGCGCGGTGTTAGCCCGGGTTCGGGTACTCACCCGGGTGCCATCTCATTTGATGGGGAGAATATCTGGGTGGCAAATGTGGGAAATGACAAAATAAGTATTTGGCGTGCCAACGATGGGAAAGAAATTGATACCTACACCTTTCCTACAGCTTGTGCCGGTGTTGCCGGGCTGGCTTATGATGGGGAATACATGTGGGTATCTTGCCAGGGCGCCAATAGCGTTCGTTTGCTGCGAGCGAGGGATAGAGGCTATTTCGCTTTTCAGAATGTTAGCGTTCCAGGTCCAGCAGCAATTGCATTTGATGGCAAGAACATGTGGGTATCAAGTAGTGATGGCAGCGTCCGGGTGATCGAAGCAAGTACAGGACAGCAAAAATACAATTTGGCGGGTGCACCCGGTACTCCTGTTCTCGAAATGGCTTTTGATGGGACCAACATGTGGGTGACAACTGGCGCTGCTGCAGTTGCGGTGCTCCCTGTTTCAAATCCCAATGTGGGTGGAAGCTTCTTTTATCTGAGTGAAGCAGGGGCCTGGGCTTTGGCTTTTGATGGAACCAACATGTGGATTACCAATGAGGCGCAGGATACTGTCACCGTGGCAGGTCCCGGTCTCGTGAATCTCGGTGAATTCAATGTAGGCGATCAGCCCAAAGACCTCGTATTCGATGGTGACATGATGTGGGTAAGCAACTATGAAGGGCGCAGCTTGACGTTATTCCGTACCCGCGACCTTTCCAATGCAGGCACAATCGGGGTGGGCTATCGTCCCGTAGATACCGTCTTTGATGGAGCCAATGTCTGGATCACAGATTACGATGGCGACAGGGTAAGGAAGCACTAAGGAACAACACCATGTCAGGTTATCGTTGCAGAGGGTTGCTGGGAAGTCTTCTGCTCTCATCGTTGGTTTTCAGTGCGTCGACGCTTTTTGGCATTGGGCTTGGCATTGATGGTGATGGTATCAGATTTGCAGATGGCACTTTTCAGACCACGGCTGCCTTCCCACCGTTACCCGCCAACATGACATGGGTGGTGCCTGCCGGCAGTAGTTATGAATACGATGATTACTACATTAGTCCGGTTGATGCTATGAATCATTTGTCTGACTGGTGCACACTCGGTGGCACCATCGTGCCTGTCAGAGCCAGATGTACCTTGATGATTGCGCCTGGTACTTATGATCTGGAAGGTGATCAACAAATCATCATGCATGAGAAAGTGGATATCGTTGGCATGGGAATCGGTTCCACGATCATTCGTGGGTTCGTAAAGGGCTCAACCTGGGACGGGACAAGCGCCGTATTCAGAGGAGCTGCAGATGCTGCATTGCGAAACCTTAGCATTGCCAACTTTGTTTTTCTTGCCAATGCGTCCGGAGATCACTCATCAGTGATTTACAATGATGAGGCAGGTTTTCGTGTCAACAATGTGAGCATCTCGATCAATGGCAATGACAGGATCTATGGTGTCATCAATAACAATGTGGATGCTATTTATACCAATTTGGATATTAAAGCTGCCAATATTTGGATTCCTTCCAAGCCCTCCGCACTCTGTTTTGGATTTTGGGCGCGGGGGGCAGGCAATATTGAAATCAATCGCGCCCAGGTCGTAGCAGAAGGTTGTTCCGACAGTACCGCAATACAAGACAATGGAGCGAATCTGCGGCTGGTCAATACAAATGCCAGCGCAACCTGCCCCAATGGTCCCTGTGGTGCATATGCGGTCTGGAATGTGTCTGGCGTGCTTACCATCCTGAATTCCAAGCTTGAAGGTGTCAGCCGTTCAATAACCATCGGCTCAGACTCGGACAGGATCATCAATACCCATTTCAATGGCCCTGTATTTGATGCTTTTCCGGGTACCCAGTGCCGGGGAACCTATGGCAACAGCTTGGGTGATGTCCCTTGCTGAACAAAAGGAGTAGTGCCATGTCGCGTTATGTATTCCCCTTGTTTTGGGGCAGTCTTATGCTTTCATCTTCAGCTTTCGGTGCAGATCCATTGTCGATGGGGCTTGATTCCCTTGGAATCCGCTTTTCAGATGGCACTGTTCAGACCACAGCAGCCCTGCCGCCACTACCTGCAAACATGGCCTGGGTGGCGCACAACGGAGGTCACTACACCAGTCCGGTTGATGCCATGAATCAGCTACGTGACTGGTGCCACGCCGATTCGATCCTCGCCCCTGATTACTCGCGGTGTACGTTATTGATTGCGCCTGGTGTTTATGAACTGGGTAGCAATCAGTTGGTCATGCAGGCTGGGGTGAATATTGTGGGTATGGGGGTTAAAACCACGGTTATCAGTGGCGAGGTCGACGACCCTGCTCAGGGTGTGGGTAGTGCTTTGATCCGGGGCGCTCAACGCACTGCGTTGCGGGATCTTACTGTTGTCAATACAGGCACGTTTGTTGCTTCTGCTGGTATTTACAATATGGAACCCGCATTCATCATTGAGCGTGTAGAAGTCATTGTAGACGGCAAGGCTTCATTTAACACAGGAATCATAAACGAAGGTGCGGAGTCCAATTATACCGACATCAGGGTTTCTGTAGTTGGTCTCGCCAATGCAAGCTGCAATGGTATTGAGAACAAAGGCATGGGCAGTATAGAAATCAACCGTGCCAGGGTTTCCGTTTCAGGTTGTACTGACAATACAGCAATAGCAAATTCGTACGCTGTCAATCTGAGGCTGGTTGACGTAACTGCCAGCGCAATCGCGATTGGCACTCAGAAAGCCTCTGGTGTCTGGAGTTCTGGCTCCGGACTCACTATCCAGGATTCGAGACTCGAAGGTAGAACCTATTCTTTGGGAATAGGTTCTACATCCGCGAAAATCATCAATACACAGCTAGATGGTCCCGTCGGCGCTGACTCTGCCGGTCTCCAGTGCTGGGGGACGTATGACAACAACCTGGCCATCAAGCCTTGCTAGGTAATCTCTGTTGAGGAGCTGCACCATGTCACGTTATTGGCTAACCCTGTTTTTCGGCGGCCTTCTGCTTTCATCTTCGGCTTTCGCTGCAGGGGTCGGGCTTGGCTTCGGTGGTATCAGCCTTCCCGATGGGACATTCCAATCTACTGCTGCACGGCCTCAACTGCCTCCTGATACGGCATGGGTGGCGCTATCCGGAGGTGACTATACCAATCCGGTTGATGCCATGACTCACTGGTCTGACTGGTGTGGGCTTGGCAGCACTGCCACCAGATGTACATTGTTGATCGCCCCAGGTACTTATGAGTTGCTGAAAGATCAACAATTGGTCATGCATGAGAACGTGGATATCGTGGGTATGGGAATGGAGTCCACGCAAATAGTGGGGCGTGCAGGTGGCACAACGTCGGGCGAGGGCAGTGCCCTGATCCTGGGCGCCAGCGAAGCCACATTGCGGGATCTTTCTGTTGTCAATGCGGGTGTCGACAACGCCGCCAACGTAACCGGCATCTATAACAAGTATTCATCTTTCAGCATTGTGCGTGTAAAGCTTACTGCTAGTTTCAGCGGGTCGAATGGCACCGATAACTATGGCATCGTAAACGAAGGTGCAAATGCTGTTAATGTCACCTTTGACGATATAAAAGTGTGGTCTATTGGCAACTACGCTGTGGGTTCAAAGAAATGCTTTGGAATATGGAATAAAGGCTACGCAAAGCTGGAAATCAATCATGCCGAAGTGCAGGCCACAGGATGTAATGATGACAATACGGCGATACAAAACACCGAAGGCACTCTACGCCTGGTCAATGTAGATGCCGAAGCGTACTTTGCCGGTGATTTTCGCGCATTTGCCGTGTGGAACACTCAGGGTACGATCACGATCCTGGATTCCACACTGAACAGCACCTACCGTTCTTTGGGAATCGATTCTGCATCAGACAGAATCATCAATACGCAACTCGATGGCTCTGTTAGTGATACTTTTCCTTCACCCAGTACCCAATGCCGGGGTACCTATGATGACAACCTGACTAAAGTGGATTGCTGAAGGCTTAGCCTTGGGCACTACTTTGCAGCCTGGCGCGGATATCCGCTTTCGCCTGTTTCAGTATGGAATCCCGGTCGAGGTTGTCGAGAATCTCCCGCACCACCAGCTTGGGTCCGCCCTCTCCCCAGGATTTTCCCTGGGCCAGGTAGCGTTCCGCCGCCTGTCCTACGATCCATGTGCTGTAGTAGGCCACGGCTCCCTGAGCGCCGCCGGTAATCAGGGAAGAGAATCCCCAGGAACCCAGCTTCAAGGCAGATGAGATGAAATGCACGGCCCACACCGTACCCATGAGCAGCACCATCTGTGCGCCGATGGTCTTGATCAGGTCGCCTGCTTCGTTTTTCGTCAGGGGCAGGGCATAGAGCTTGGACAGGTGCACGATCATGCTCACGTCAACCACCGCAGCGGCCACCAGGTCGGC